>CAMDRY010000001.1 GCA_945906975.1 Bordetella parapertussis
TCTCCGCGCCAGACCTTGCCCAGTTTCTCCGACAGGTTGATGGCGTCGTGAATGCCGCTGTTCAAACCGAAGCCGCCCAGCGGATTGTTAAGGTGTGCCGCATCGCCGGCGAGCAGCACGCGGCCCTTGCGCCAGTTGTCGGCCACACGCTGGTGCACACGGTAAATGCTTTTGTAGCGAATCTCATAGGGCACATCGCGTTCGAGGAAACCCTGCATGCGCCGCTCGACATTGGGCGCCTTGAGGTGCTCTTCGTCCGGCACTTCGGGGTTGCAGGGAAAGGCAATACGCCACAGGCCGGGCGGGCCCTCATCGGGAATCTTGAAAATCGCCGCCCACTCAACCGGGTCGGAAATATAGGCGTTCATGGCAAAGCCGTGCTGCGCAAAATCGTATTCGGTGCTGACAACAAGGAATTGCTCGGGCCAGGTAAAACCCTCAAAGTTGACGCCGGTCTGCTTGCGGATGACGCTCTTGCCGCCATCGGCCGCCACCAGCCATGCCGCCTCTATGGTCTGTGTTTTGCCGCCGGACTCGACCGAGACCATCACGCTGTCGCCGCGCTGCTCAAAGCCGGTGACGGCGTGGCCGAACAGCACCGATGCAGCGGGCTGTTGCTTGAGCAAGTCAAACTGAATGGGCGTCAGGCGGTGCTGTTCGAGGTGCAGGCGGTAGGGATATGGCGTGATGTCCGAGAGCAGGCCAAGGTCGAAATCCGCCACCAGATCGCCGCGGCGCTCGCGGATCTGCCAGTTGCCAACCTTAAGGCCGATCTGGTGCATGCGCTCGGTAATGCCATACGGGGCCATCATCTCCTGCGTCGGCGGATGAAACGAGCCGGCGCGCAGGTCCAGTGTCAGCGCCGGTTCAGCCTCGCAGACGATAACAGTGACACCCTGTTTTGCGAGCGCGAGCGCGGCCATCAGCCCGGTCGGTCCGGCACCGGCTATGACTACGGGAAGCGTGGATGGAAATGCCATGAACTCTCCAATAAGCCGGTGTTACTCGGCGCTGATGTTGTTTTTCTTGATCACCGCGGCCCAGCGGGCAAAGTCGCGTTGCATCAAGGCCTGCAGTTCTTCGGGTGTGGACGAGGTCGCATCCATGCCCTGGCCATCCAGGCTTGCCTTGACATCGGGCATGGCGAGGATGGCACGGATCTCCGCATTGAGCCTGGCAACAATGGGGGCCGGCGTGTTCTTGGGCAGCATGACCGGGTACCACATGTCCACGTCCGCGCCCTTGATGCCCAGTTCCGTCAGCGTCGGCACATCGGCAGCGCTCGGATGGCGCTTGGCACTGCCCACGGCGAGCGCCTTGAGTCGGCCGACCTTGACGTGTGGCATGGCCACATGGATGGGCATGAACATGACGCTGACCTGCCCCGACAGTGTATCGGTGATGGCGCCAGCCGTGCCCTTGTAAGGCACGTGCAGCAGGTCGATGCCGGCGAGGTCCTTGAGCAGCTCCATCGACATGTGGTGGGGCGTGCCAACGCCCGGCGAGGCGTAGGTCAGGCTTGTCGCCCTCGCCTTGGACTTGGCGATCATGTCCTGCACGCTCTCTATGCCCGACTTGGCGTTGGTCACCAGCATCAAGGTGCCATAAGCCGCCTGCGACACGGGCGCAAAATCCTTGAGCGGATCGAAGGGCACATTCTTGTACAGGCTGGCGGCGATCAGCATGGTGTTGGCACCGATCATCACGGTGTAGCCATCGGGTGCCGCGCGCGCAACCATTTCTGCGCCGATGTTGCCGCTGGCGCCCGGTTTGTTTTCCACCACCACCGGCTGACCGAGCCGGGCCGACAACTTGGGGCCGACGGTGCGGGCGATCATATCCATGCCTGTGCCGGGGGTAAATGGCACGAGGAAAGTGATGGGACGCGAGGGATAAGCCTGTGCTTGAGCCTGTGACGGCCCATTGATGGATAACGCGGCGAGCAATGCCAGTACGGCAATCGGGTTTCGGTTCATGCAAAAGGCCTCCTTGTTGACATGACGGACACGGTCCGGAACAAACCGTGCAGCTTAAGCCCGATTCGAAAACCGCTTTTGCTGCGGTGCGAGAAATGCACCAGCGATCGAACCAGCCATAGCACCAGCCTTTGCAGCAGCTTTAGCACCGGCTTTAGCACCAGGGTTTTAGCACCAGTCTTGACACCAACTATGGCATCTATTATGTATGCATACAAGTTTGAAATATTAGTAAGAATGCGTATCATTTGTCAACATGAGAAAAAAAACTGGCCAAGTGAAAAAATCGGCGCCGCGCACTGCCGCGGCCATCCTCGACGCCCTTTACAAGCGTCCCGGCTTTTTGATCCGCCGGGTCAACCAGATCGCCGCGGCGGTGCACTTCGAAGCCTGCGGCCCCTGGGGGCTGACCCAGGCGCAGCACGGCGCGCTGCTCATCGCGCATTGCTGCCCGGGGATAGACCAGACCGGCATCGGACAAGCCCTTGGCTTTGACCGCGCCACCACCGGTCAGGTGCTGCGCGGTCTCGAGGCACGCGGCCTCGTCGGTCGCGCCGTTTCGGGCAAGGACGGGCGGCGACGCAGCATCGCGCCGACCCGCGAAGGCGAAAATGTGCTGCGCGAGGCCGGCCCGTCGCTCGAGCGTGCACAGCAGGACCTGCTCGCGCCGCTGTCGGCCCCCGAACGCAAGCAACTCGCCACCCTGCTCGCGCGCTTGTGCAACGCATTCAATGAGACTTCACGCGCGCCGGTTGTGCGTCCGGCGTTGCCTGCCAGGAAAATCGCTTAGCCGTGCTGCGGCGCGCACCGCATAATCAGCCAGCGTGAGCGCGATTCCAAACGCAAATTCAATCCGGGAGATGAACGATGCTGTTGCGCGGATCCTGCCATTGCGGTGCGGTTGCTTTCACGCTCAAATCAACCACGCCCTACCCCTACATGCGCTGTTACTGCTCGATCTGCCGCAAGACCGACGGCGGCGGCGGCTACGCCATCAATATCATGGGCGAAGCGGCAACGCTCAAAGTAAAGGGCAAAGCCGCAATTTCCATTTACCGCGCCCGCTTGGGCAGCGGCAAATCAAAAAAAACCAGCACCGGCCGCCGTCACTTTTGCAGTCACTGCGGCAGCGCGCTTTGGGTCGCCGACCCGCGCTGGCCCGAATGGGTCTATCCCTTCGCTTCAGCCATAGACACCAAACTGCCGCTGCCGCCGCAACACTGCAACATCATGCTGGACTTCGCCGCCCCCTGGTCCGACATTCCCAAGCCTGGCCGCAAAAACATCGCCTTTGCACGCTACCCCGACGAAGGCATTCTTGAGTGGCACAAGAAACGCGGCTTGCTCACCGGCTAGCCGCGACTTTGTCAGATGCACTGGCGGCGCCAACCTGCCTGCTCGCCTCGGCCAGCAGCCAGTCGCGAAACACGCCGACCACACCGCGCCTGGACGACAAATCATTGCTCACAACATAGTAACTGGACGCCAACGGCACCTTCAGCGCAAAGGGCGCGACCAGGCGACCGGCCGTCAGGTCCGCGGTCGCCAGCGCAGGAGTGCTGGCGACCACCCCCAAGCCGGCCATCGCCGCCTCCAGCGCCAGCACAGAATGGGTGAAGTGCGGGCCCCGCTGCGTGTCCATTCCCCCGACACCCGCCTTTTCCAGCCAAATGTCCCAGAACGAACGCCCCTCGTAGAGCACGCCCCTGTCATCGTGCAGCAAGGTATGACGGCACAAATCCGCCGGCGTCTCCAAGCGATGCTCACCGGCGAGCAGCAGCGGACTGCACATCGGCGTGATGTCCAGGGGCAACAAGCGGTCAACGCGCATGCCCGGATAATCGCCATTCCCGAATACCGCCACCACATCGACCTCGTCAGCCCAGGCCAGCACGCTTTCGAAATCGCCACGCTGACCACGCGGTAGACGCGAGAACTGGCGCATTTGCGTCGACACACGCACATCGATGTCGGGGTGACTGATGACAAAACGATGCAAGCGCGGCATCAACCAGTGCGACGCGAAGGAGGGCGATGCGCCAACGGTAAGCACATCGGTGCCGCGATAGTCCCGCACACGGTCTACCGCCTGGCGCAGGCAATCAAACCCCTCCTGCAATTTGGGCAGGCAGGCCTGCGCGATTTCAGTGAGTTCGATCGCGCGATGGCGGCGGCGAAACAACCTCACCCCCAACCAGGCCTCGAGTTGCTGGATTTGATGACTGACAGCCGCCGGCGTAACGCTGAGATCAGCCGCAGCCTTTTTCAGACTCAGGTGGCGCGCTGCGGACTCAAAAGCACGTAATGCCGTCAGGGGGGGCAGCGTCGAAGCCATGGTTCAGTTTATTTTTTCTCATGTGTTTTCGCAAGATAATTCGTGTGACAGCCTGCTGGCACCTAGCTATTGTTGAGAAGCATTCAGCAATTGACACGCCTTGTTCTTGCGAAGAATGAATGCAACTAGCTTGTTTTACTACATTTATATGCAATACCGGCATTTTGCCGGATTGCGCCGGGTACCGCACAATCTGCCCGTCACCGTTTGGAGAGCGCCTTGGCTGACATTAAAATTTTTAACCCAGATACGCTGGGCACACCGCTCGGCCAATATTCACAAATTACCCGCGTCAAGGCCTCCGAATTCATTTTTATCGCCGGCATGCTCGCCGGCGACAAGGCCGGCAATATCGTCGGTGCGAATGACTTCGACAAGCAGTGCACGCAGGTGTTCGCCAACCTCGAGGCCGCGCTCAAGTCGGTGGGGGCCGGCTGGGGCAACATCGTGCAATTCACGACCTACCTCGTCCACTCGCAGGACATCCCGAAATTCATGACCTACCGCCTGCGCGAATTCCCGGGCATGTTCCCAAACGGCGCCTACCCGCCCAATACCCTGCTGATGGTCGACCGCCTGGTGCAAGAACCCTTCCTCGTCGAAGTGCAGGCCATCGCGGCGATCTGAGCGAAGGCCAAAAATGATGAAGGATCAAAGCTTCGATTTCCGCGGCATCCCGGTCCATTACGTCGAAGGCGGCGAGGGCTTCCCGATACTAATGATCCACGGCTCTGGCCCAGGTGCGTCAACCCAGGGCAACTGGCGGCTGGTGCTCGAGCCCCTGGCCGAGCATCACCACGTGTATGGTATGGACTTGATTGGATTCGGAAAATCCGGTCGCAAGCCATCACCACCCTACTTCGATTTTCCGCTTTGGGTGGAGCAATGCCTGGAAATGATCCGGCGCATGCCGGGTGAGCGCGTGGGCATCATCGGCCATTCGATCTCCGGCGCCCTGGCGCTCAAGCTCGCCGCGCGCGAGCCGCGCGTATCGCACGTCATGACCACGGCCACCGTGGGCGCGGTGTTCCCCTTGTCCGAAGCGTCGCGGCGCACCTGGACTTTCCCGAAAAACCGCGACGAACTGCGCCTCACGGCCGAAGGCCTTATCCACGACAAGTCGCTCATTGACGAGGCCTATTTATCCGGCCGGGAAAAGGTTTTGTTCTCGGGCGACTACGAAACTTATTTCAGCAAGATGTTCGAGGGCGACAAGCTGCGCTACATCGATCAGGCCGTCCTCGGTGCCGAGGAACTGTCCAAGGTCAAATGCGAGGTGCTGATGCTGCACGGCCGCGAGGACAAGGGCTTCCCGCCCGAGCCGCTGACGCTGACCGTCGGCCGCTCGCTGCCGCACGCCGATATCGTGCTGCTCGGCCGTTGCTCGCATTCGGTCGCCTTCGAATACCCGAAAAAATTCCTCGCCCTCGCCGAGTCATTTTTCGACGGTAGCGGGCACCCCTAGCAAGGAGCAACACATGGCAAATACCAAGGCGCCAAAGGGCTATGTCCTCAAGGGCAAGCTCATAGACGGCACGCTGGACAAGCCCATAAACAAGGGCGCCGTCGCCACCGAAGGCGAACGTATCGTCTGGGTCGGCAATGCCGATGCGCTGCCGAAAAAATATCTGTCTCCCGGCTATGAGAGCATCGCCCTCCCCGGACGCAGCATCATGCCCGGCCTCATCGACGGGCACATCCACATCTCCTTCGGCGAATCACGCTCGGAAGAGGAGCTCGCGCTGTACACACCGGTCGAATTTCGCACCCTCAAGGCGATCTGGAACGCCAAGAAAGTGCTGCAGGCCGGCGTCACCAGCACCTTCGATGCGGCAACAACCTACAACATCGCGCAGTCGGTGCGTGATGCCATCGACAGCGGCATGTTCGAAGGTCCGCGCTTCGCCGTTTCAGGCAAGCAGCTCACCTCGCACCAGGGGCTCGAGGACTCGTTCCCCAACGAGATGCAGTTCCCCCCGGGTCAGGCCGGCGTGCTGGTAAAAAGCCGCGACGAAATCATCGAGCAAATCCGCTACCAGGCCAAGGACAACGTCGATGCAATCAAGGTCTCGGGTTCCAATGATTCGCTGATCACCCCCGACTCCCTTGACGGCGCCGCCTTCACGCTCGAGGAATTCCAGGCCATCGCCGACGAGTCGCACCGCCTGGGCAAGATATGCACGGTGCACGCGCGCTCCCGCGACTCGATCCTGCTCGCGGCCAAGGCCGGTTTTGACGTCATTTTCCACGCCTCGTTCATTGATGACGAGGGCATTGACTGGTGCCTGAAGAACAAGTGCATCATCGTGCCAACCCTGCCCCTGCTGGTGAACATACTCGAGGCCAGCCCTCCCAATGCCGGCGCCTCCATCGCCGACGCCTTCAAGCGGGAGGTCGACGCTGCGGTGCAAAACCTGCCGCGCGCCTATCGCGCCGGGGTGCCGCTGATCCAGGGCTCGGAGAGCGGCTGGTCGCCGGTACCCTACGGACAGTGGCACGCGCGTGAAATGCAGATTTTTGTTGAATATCTGGGACTCAGCCCGCTCGAGGCCATCAATACCGGCACCCACGCCGCGACGCAAATCCTCAAGCGCTTCGGCCATGAAGTGGGCAAGCTCGAGGTCGGACGCTATGCCGACATTCTGGTCGTTGACGGCGACCCGACAAAAGACATCACGCTGCTGCAAAAGCCATCGCGCTTCGACCACATATTCAAGTCGGGGCGGCCGATCGAGCGCACGCCGCCCGCACCGCGCAAGCAGATGTACTACGAGCGGCACAAAATTTTCCTGAACGGCCTTTTCCAGTACGACGAGAACACCGGCAAAGGTGTGCTGGTCCGCTAATCCGCTTTGAATGGAGAAACACCAATGAGCGCCTACAACAACGAGCATTTTCGCAACCTGGTGCAGACCGACCGGGTCCACCGCTCCGTCTACACCGATCCGCAGATATTCGAGATCGAAATGGAGAAAATTTTCGGCCGCACCTGGGTATTTGTCGGCCACGAAAGCCTGGTACCCAATTTCGGCGATTATTACTGCACCACACTCGGCCGCCAGCCCATCGTGTTAAGCCGCGACGAAGCCGGCAAGCTCCACGTGCTCTATAACCGTTGCGGCCACCGCGGAGCCAAGGTGCTGTCCAAGGAACGCGGCAACCAGCGCATATTCACATGCATGTATCACGGCTGGGGGTTCCGACCCGACGGCAAACTCGCCGGCGTGCCGATGCGCGGCGACTTTCCCGAAGGCGTGCTCGACGATCCGGTGTTCGGCATGGCGCCACTGCCACGCTTCGAATCCTATCGGGGCTTTGTCTTCGCCTGCCTGGCCCCCAATGTCATGCCACTGAAGGACTACCTCGGCGAGGCGATCCGCGGCATAGATGAAATGGTCGACCGCGCACCGGATGGCGAGGTGCAATTCTGGGCCGGCTGCCACCGCTACATTTACAAGGGCAACTGGAAGCTGCAGATGGACAACATGGCCGACACCTACCACCCCGCGGCCTGCCACGGCTCCACAGTGGGGCCGGACGGGCGACAATTCCAGCGCCGTGCCGGCGCCGAGGGCGGCGCAGCACCTTTCTTCGCCCCCAACGGCGAGGCCATCGTGTCGCAACTGGGCGTGCGCGGATTCCCCAACGGCCACAGCTCGGAGCAATCCCTGTTCGACAAGGAACAGCGTGGCGGCGTGATTGAGGAGTACCGCGCGTTGATGGTCAGCCGTTTCGGCGAGGAGCGCACCGCCGAAATCATGAAAAACCGCCGCCACAGCCTGACGCTGTTCCCGACCACCGACATCCTTATCGCGCAGACCTCGGTGCGCATCGTCAAACCGCTCGCGGTCGATCTCACCGAGGTGGAAATCTGGCCGGTTCGGCTCAAGGGTGCACCGGAGGTCATTTCGACCGACCTGGTGAAGTTCGTCAACATCACACACTCGGCCTCGTCCTTCATCCAGACCGACGATCTGGAGGCCTTCGAACGCTGCCAGGAAGGCCTCAAGACGCAGGGTGCGGATTGGGTCCTTATAGCGCGCGGCGTGGGCGCCGAAATCGATGAGGGCAAGGGCGTGTTGCTCGGCCCCCGCTCAAGCGAAGTGGGCATGCGCGCCAAGCACAATATGTGGCGCGACCTGATGAGCGCCTGACCCGATCACAAAGGACACTATCCATGAGCACCCCTGCAAACAAGATCAAAACAGCGCCACGCAGCACCTTGACGATAGAAGAGCTGCGCGACTTCATCGAAAACGAAGCCGACCTACTTGACGAGCAACGCTTCGACCAATGGGTTGCGCTCTACGCCGAGGACGCCGTGTACTGGGCGCCGGCAAAGCCGGACCAGACGAACTGGCTCGATCACGTGTCACTCTTCTACGATGACAAGCACACGATGAAGACACGCGTCCAGCGACTGAAGCACCCGATGATCCACTGTCAGGATCCCAAGTCCAACTGCGTACGCGTGCTGTCCAACTTCAAAGTCGAGTGGGCCTCGGACGACGGCAACGAATATCGCGTGCGTTCCAAATTCCTGATGCTCGAGGACCGTCAGGGTGCCGATCGGCGGGTCTTCGGCGGCCGCTACACCCATACCCTGCGACGCACCGGTGCAGGCCTGGAGATCGTGCTGAAAAAAGTCGAGCTTACCAACTGCGACCAGCGTTTTCCGATGCTTACGCAGCCGTTCTAAACAATGCAGAATCAATATAAAGTGCTGAAGTTCGGCCAAAAATGCGGTAAGAGCGCACTGACGCGCAGCCACAAAGAGGTTTTTCAACGGAGATTGCCACAATGATCAAGTCACCTCGCCTTCGGGCATGCATCATCCTCGCCTGCGCGACCCTGTTCGCGACGGTCGCCTCAGCCCAGACCTATCCGGCCAAATCGGTTCGCATGATCGTGCCCTACACGCCAGGCGGAGCACCAGACGTACTCGCACGCCTACTGGGTCAGCGTCTGACCGAATCCATGGGACAGCAATTTGTCGTCGAAAACCGGCCCGGTGCCGGCGGCATCTCCGCGGCTGAAACGTCGGCAAAATCCCCCCCGGACGGCTATGTGATGTTCTTCTCGGACATCCAGCAATTGGCCATCAATCCGTACATGTTCAACAAACTGCCCTACGATCCGGCCAAGGACTTTGCGCCCGTAACGCTGGCCGGATCCATCCCCTTGTTCATCGTCGCGCAATCCTCACTCAACATAAACACACTTCCCGAACTCGTCACCTACGCCAAGGCCAATCCTGGAAAACTCACCTACGGTTCGGCCGGAATCGGCAGCATCCACCACATCACCATGGAATCGCTCAAGGCGGCGCTGGGCCTGGACATCGTGCACGTGCCCTACAAGGGCACCGGCCAGGCTGTGCCCGCGTTCATAGGCGGAGAAGTGTCGCTCGTCGTGTCCGCCTACCCCGCGCTTGCAGCCCACGTTAAAACCGGCAAGGCAAAATTCGTCGCCATCACTTCCAGCAACCGCATGCCACAGGCGCCTGAGGCGGCACCCGTGGCAGACATGGTGCCGGGATTCAATTTCAGCTCAGAATTGGGTGTCGTAGTTCCGGCAGGCACACCGCCAGCCATCGTATCGCGACTCAACGCGGAAATCGGCAAAGCGCTGCAACACCCCGAGGTCAACCAGAAACTGACGACGATGGGCTTTGTGCTGATTGCCAATTCCCCCGAAGCCTACGCAGAAAATATCCGCAGCAACCTGCAGATTTTCTCCAAAGCGGTAAAGATTTCCGGAGCAAAGTCGGAATAACCTGACGCGATGCCCAAATAGATGCGCCCACCGCGGATGAGGCTGTCTTGCCAAAGACACAACGGACACGCACAGCAAGAAGCCAGGTAGACACGGGCAAACCCGCCCACTCGAACAGTACAGAAATATCGCTTTTGTGGAGAGTACAAGCATGACTATTTCCAACCGTCTTGCCGTCTGCCTGCTGGCAGCCTGGTTTGCTACGCCGGCCATGGCGCAAACCTACCCCAACAAACCCATCCGCTTCATCGTGCCGTTTGCGCCCGGTGGCGGTAACGATCTGCTCGCACGCGAAATCGGACAGGAACTTCAAAAGCGGGTCGGGCAAGCGGTGATTGTGGAAAACAAGGCCGGCGCCGGTGGAACCATAGGCGGCGACTTCGTCGCCAAGGCCCCCGCCGACGGCTATACCATCCTAATGGCCGCCAACAGCATAGCCATCAACGCCGTCCTGGCGCGCAACTCACCCTATGACCTCATCAAGGACTTCACCGGAATCGCACGCGTCGCGACCATCCCGATTGCATTGGTAGTCACACCGGATGTCCCCGCAAAAAACGTGCAAGAGTTGATTGCACACCTGAAATCGGCACCCGGTAAATTAAATTACGCATCGGCGGGTCCGGGCACAGTGCAGCATCTCGCAGCCGAACTTTTTCAGGCCACGACAAAAACGAAGATGGAGCATATCCCCTTCAAAGGCGCGACGCAGATGGTGCCCGACATGCTCGCCGGCCGCGTACAAGTGCTGTTTGGCGCGATCAACACCTTACTGCAGCCGATGAAGCTCAACCAGTTACGCGGGCTTGCGACGACAGGCACGACGCGCTCGGCAGTCGCGCCGGAACTACCAGCCGTGGCCGAAACGGTGCCTGGATACAACGTCGACCTTTGGTACGGCGTGCTTGCGCCGGCCGCGACGCCAACAGAGATCGTGGCGAAGCTAAACGAAGAGATTTCGGCGATCATGAAAGACCCCAAGATGAAACAACGTCTTGCCGTACACGGCCTCGAGATAGATCTCAGTACCCCGCAGGCATTCACACAGCAGATAAAGTCGGATGTAGCGCGCTGGACTGAGGTGGTGAAAGAAAACGGCATCAGAATCGACTAGGCAAACATCGCGCTTGTCGGCTCAAGCCGCCATCCGTGATCCCTGATCCCTTGAAATGGAAAAGCAATGAACCTGAGCGCCGTCAAATCCCCGCAACAAGTCCGTGATCGCGTATCCGAGCAGGAATGGGCGGCACGCGTGGACCTCGCAGCCTGTCACCGGCTGCTCGCCCACGCCGGCGTCAACGACCTGACCTATAACCACCTGTCGATGCGCGTTCCGGGGGAGCCAAACCACCTGCTGATCAAGCCAATGACCATGATGTTCGAGGAGATCACGGCGTCTAGCCTGCTCAAATTCGACCTCGACGGAAATCCCCTGCAAGATAGCCCGCCGCTACGCGGCGGTGGCCTCGTCATTCATGCCGGCGTGCTCAAGGCGCGCCCCGATCTGAACGCCGTTTTCCACACCCACACGCCTGCCAACATGGGCGTGGCATCGCAGAAACACGGGCTGCTGATGATCAATCAGCACGCCGTTGGCTTTTACAGGCGCATCGCCTACCACGACTTCGGTGGCTTCGAATTCAATATGGAAATGCGCGACCCGCTGGTCGAGAGCCTGGGCCTGATGCGAATCGCACTGCTGCGCAACCACGGCTCGCTCGTGTGTGGCCGTACGGTGCAAGAAGCCTTTGTCGATCACCATTACCTTGAGACAGCCTGCCGCGGCCAGATCGCCGCATTGGCGGGCGGTGCGGAATACACGCTGATAGACGAAAAGGTGTGCGAGTTCGCAGTGCAGCAGGTCGAAAATTTGGATCCGCAGCTGGCGCGCTCCAAGAACTGGGACGCCTGCATACGACAGGCCTCCCGACTGGATCCAACGTTCCGCGAATAGGCGGGCAGGCCATCGCGAGCCGATACGGCTCGAACGCAACGCGCAAGTCCCTTTTGCAGGAATCGAACATGCCCCCTATGGACATCAGCAACTACCTGGACGACCGCCGGGACGACGGCGTATTCCGCGTGCATCGCAAGGCATTTTCTGACGAGGCCTTGTTTGAACTCGAGCAGAAACATATTTTCGAGCGCACCTGGTCCTTCCTTGGACTCGATAGCCAGCTGCCCAAGGCCAACGACTTCATAACCGGCAGCATAGGTCGCACCTCGGTCATCGTCGCACGCGATCCAAAGGGGCGGCTTGGCGCTTTTCTGAACGCCTGCCGCCACAAGGGCGCCCTCGTCTGCCGGACCGAAAGCGGCAATGGAAAATACCTGGTGTGCGCTTATCACGGATGGGCGTACAACACCGCCGGTGAAAGCGTTGACATCAAGGATCGCGAGGCGGGGTGCTACAGCGAGGGCTTTGACAAGGACGACCATAACTTACTGCCACTGCCGCGCTTTGAATCCTACAAAGGACTTTTATTTGGAAGCCTGAACCCTGACGTGCCGCCGTTGCGGGAATTTCTCGGTGAGATAACGGCACTGCTCGACCTTGCAATGGATCAGGGCCCGCAGGGGATGGAATTCGTCCCGGGACGCATCATCTACACCTATGACGCCAATTGGAAACTCCAGATGGACAACGGCAACGACTTCTATCACCTGACATCCACACATCCGAGCCTGATGGCGGTGGTCGAACGCCGCGTACAGGCAAAAGCCGGCAATCTCGAGGCCAAACAGTTCGACTGGAGTAAGCGCTTTACACAGCAAGGCGGCAGCTTCACGTTTAAAAACGGCCACACCTCGACCTGGCTTAACCAGGGGCAACCTGAAAACCGCCCGATTTTTAACACGATCGAAGAGGCGAAATCCCGCATCGGGGCAACGCGGGCCGAATGGATGCTAAAGCTGCGCAACCTGACCATATTCCCAAACATGCAAATCGCCGACTCGACCTCGCTGCTGATCCGCACCTTCCGGCCGCTGGCAGTCGACAAGACTGAAATGCGGGTATGGTGCCTTGCCCCGGTGGGCGAAGCGCCGCAGATAAGAGCATGGCGCCTGCGCCAGTTTGAAGATTTTTTCAATGTCAGTGGCATGGCCACCCCGGACGACACCACCATCTACGAAGATGCCCAGGTCGGATTTCAGAGCGCCGGGCTTGACTGGTTGCAAGGCTACCAACGTGGCATGAAAGCCGAAACCCCGGGCGCCAACGCCAGTGCCGCTGAATTGCAGATGACGCCAGTCGCCAGCACACAGGGGCCCTACGACATGCAAACCGAAACCTGCTTCCATGCAACTTACCGGGAGTGGGGCAGGCTGCTGCAGACGGGCATAGCCGGAACAAAGCCTTATGGAATTTGACATGGACAGCAAATACGAACTCGGTCGGCAAATACCCTTTCGCGAGGCAGCCTACCTTGACGACCGGCAATGGGATGAATGGCTTGCGCTGTTTTCCACCGATTGCGAGTACTGGGTGCCATCCTGGCTCACCGAGGAAAATCTATCGACAGACCCGCAAAAAGAAATCGCACATATTTACTATGCCAGCCGCGCGGGCCTGGAGGACCGCATCGTGCGTATCCGTTCGGGACGATCCCCGGCCACCACCCCGCTTCGACGCACCACCCACATCCTTGGCTCCGTGCTCGTCATCGAGCAAGGTGCCCACTCGATGAAATTGCGCTCCAGTTGGTCATGCCACGTTTTCGAGCAACGTCACAAAAAAACCACCACCCTGTTCGGTCATGCAGAATACACGCTGAGCCTTCAGGGCGATGATTGGCGCATCAGGGCAAAGAAAACCATACTTCAAAACGACTATCTACCCTCGATGGTGGATATTTACTGCATTTGAACGACAACACCCGGGGACGGCATATTGCACGTTCAAGCTGCGGCGCCCGCGCCAATCACACCGGTAGCGCTCACTTCGATCAGCAGTTGCGGCAGGAAGAGCGAATGCACGCAAACCAGCGTCGAGCACGGAAAGTCGCCGCTAAAAAATTCGGATCGGGCCTTCCAGAAATCCGGCTGGTGGCGCATGTCGGTGGTGTAAACAGTCATCGTCATGACATCGTCGATGGTGCCGCCGGAGGCCTCCATCAAGGCCTTGATGTAGCCGAAAATGATACGCGACTGCTCATAGGCGTCGTTCCCGCCGAGGGGCCGAGCTTGCTCGTCCCATGCGACCATCCCGGAGATGAATACTTGGTCTCCGACTTTCTTGCAGTTGGTGTAACTGCGCGGTTTGGGCTCAGGCACGCCGGGGGCCGATATTTTTTCGTAACGCATGTATGCTCCTTGAGGGGGAAACGGATTGATGCAGCCGGGTCAGACGGATCTCGCACGCAGCTGCAGGCGCTGAGTCTGCACAATGAGCAGGACACTGACCGACAGCAATACAGCGAGCGTGAGCAAAGCACCGCCGGACTGCCCGCGATCAAGCTGCCAGCCGATCAACACCGGGGCGATGGCCGCTCCAAGGTCAAGGCCCGAATAGACGAATCCGTAGACCTTGCCGCGACTCTCTGGCGGCGCCGCATCGCGTACGATCAGGTCGCGCGCCGGAAGGACCACCCCGAGGGCAAAGCCGGAAACTGCGGCAGTCGCCAGCAACAATGCCTGCGGGACGACTCCGCTCGCAAGGAGCAGGTAGAACAGCGCCAGCGCCGCAACACCGGCTGCGGTGACACGCTCCGGATGGCGGGTGCGCGTGGCGACAAAGCCTCCGGTGAATGTTCCCGCCGCGCTACCGAGCAAATACGCGGTCAATGCCGAACTGGCCAGCAGGAGTGGCGCATCATAAAGCGAGCGCAGCACAGGGATGAGGTAGTTCTGCGTACCCACCATCGAAATCGACAGCAATACGAAAAACACAAAGCACAGGAGCACGCGCGGCGCCAGCAGCACGCGCAAGCTCCCGGCTGCGGCGGTGCCGCCAGGGGTGGCGGTGCGAATATCGGTGCGCAAGGCGTCACGCTGCCACAGCAGCAGCAAAACAATCGCGCCTCCCAGCAAGCCGGCGCCAAGCAGCGCGGAACGCCAGCCGAACGCTGCCATGGCGACCGTGTACACCGGCGCCATCGCCCACCCCAAATGCCCGCCGATGTTGTGAACACTAAAGGCATGACCGAGGCGCGATGGATTTACGCGTGCGTTCAATACGGCGAAATCCGCCGGGTGAAAAACGCTGTTGCCCAGACCCGCCACCAATGCCGCCAGGATCAGCAGCGGATAGGACGGCGCGAATGCGGCGAGGATAATGCCGCTGGAAAGCAAGGCCACGCCCCACAACAGCACGCGCCCTCCGCCGAAACGGTCGGCAAGCACACCAGCCACCGTTTGAAAACCACCGGAGATAATGAAAAACAGCGTCATCACGAAGCCAAGCTCCGTATAACCGACGCCAAACTCCTCCTTGAGCAGCGGGAACATGGGTGGGATCACGAGCTGGAAAAAATGGCTGGCGAGGTGCGCAATCCCGATCAGCCCGATGGTGCGCACATCGGCGCGCAGCGTCGAAGCAGTATTCAAACGGGGACTTTCTTTAGTGTTATGAGCTTCATTATAGCCTTGCGCAGAGGGTGCCATGCCGCCTAAAAACCGATCCGGTACAACGCATTCACAGCGACGCCAGAGGGGAAAATCCGTTAAGCTTTTGCGGCTGCATACCGGCGCCGGGCAATGCCGCGGGAACACACAATTCCAGCGTGCCATGCCCATCGAACAATAAAAAGCCGCCACTCGCAAACACCACCACCCGCCGACACACCCATCCGAATCAACCTCACCCAGCGGGCGACTGCCCGTCAAAGGACTTCTTTTGCAAACCCGAATCCCCGTCAACACAGCTTACGCCATCGGTGTCGCATTCGCGTACGCCCTGGTCTCCATTTTTGTCCGGCTGGCTTACGATGGGGGCAGTAACGTGCTCACGGTCATCACCGCGCGTGCGCTGTTCGTGCTGGTGGCGCTGTGGTCTTATCTGGCCTGGAGCGGAGCAAAGTGGCGCCTGCCTGCCAACGAGCGCAATATCTCGCTCGCCCTGGGGGTGCTGCTCGCGCTGTCGAATTTTCTCCTCAACCAAGCCATCGCCCTCCTGCCCGTTTCCAACGCCTTGCTCATTTTTTACACTTACCCGGTGTTGCTGAGCATAGTCAGCTGGATGACCGGCAAGGAAAAACCAACACTGCGTGTCGCCGCCGCGCTGATCCTGTCGCTTATAGGACTGGCACTGACGCTGCAGGCAAAGGGCGGCCCGCTTGACCCGCTGGGTCTTGCGTACGCGATATCGGCCGCGACAAGCTGGAGTGGCCTGATGTACCTGTCGGGTTGGATGCTGGGCGGCCGCAAGTCTCAAACACACACCCTGCACATGATCATGTCCGCAACCGGCATTTTCGTCCTTGCATGCGTCATTACCGGCGATGTGGTGCTTCCGGCGACAACTAGCGGATGGATAGGCTTTGCCGGTGCGCCCCTCGCCTACTTTGTGGCGATTGTGGGCACCATGACGGCGATCAGCGTGTTGGGTGCCGTGCGCACCGGATTTTTCATGAACTTCGAGGCGGTGGGTTTGATCCTTTTCGCCGCGCTGATACTCGAGCAATACATGAATCCTCTGCAACTGCTCGGCGCCGCGCTGGTGATCGTGTCGATGTTCGTTTTCAACGCTTCGCCACGGCCTGCATCAAAAAACTGAAACTCGCCAGCACCGGGGCAATAGGCTCCCACGTCATCACCCGAGTGACGCGACAAAGCGCGTGATCGCCGCGAGCGTCGCCTCGGGCTGGTCTCGGTGCGGCGAGTGCTTGCAGGCGGCCAGTTTGACCAGATCGACCGGACCACCGGCCTGCGCCGCGATGGCCTCGAGCTGCGCCATGCTGCCGTACTCGTCATCGATGCCTTGTAGCGCCATAAGCGGACAGCGTATAGACGACAGGCAGGCCTCGATATTCCAGGCACGAAAATCCGCATGCAGCCAGATGTCATTCCAGCCGTAAAAGGTTTTTGCGCTGTCGGCGTGATGTCGCGCCAGCTTTTGTGGCAGGTCCGTGGTCTCGAAGGCGGCCTTCGCCTCAGCGATACTCTTGACCGACACATCCTCGACAAACACATGCGGTGCCATCGCCACCACGCCACGCACCCCGGTACGCGGGTCGGCGTGCGCGCCGGCATGAATGAGCGCGATCGACGCGCCGTCGCTATGCCCGACCAGAACCGGCCGGTTGATACGCATTACGTCCAGTAACTCGGGCAGCACGTCCAGCGCCTCGCGGTGCATGTACTCAACAAGCCGCGGTGCATCAAGCACATCGGACTGCCCGTAGCCGTGGCGCGAGTAGGCGAGTACGGTGCAGCCGGTCGCGGCGGCGATTTTTCCCGGGAAATCACGCCATAGCGAAATCGAACCCAGGCCTTCGTGCAGCATGACGATAGCCGGCGCGCCGGCACGCGCGCCGGGTATCAGCCTGGTTTCGAGTCTGCGGCCCTGTATCAAAACGAAAGTGGTCGGTGTGGCGGACATGGATGATTTTCGCGATGTGTAAAGTCACGCGAAGTGTAGCCCAAACACGCGCGCAAACCGGCTCGCAGGCCCTTGGCGAAGCGTGGCGCAACTCAAAGCTTCAGCGCCCTCCAGTACCCGGTCAATTCAAGATAGCCACGCGCGATTACGCGCCCGCCCTGTTTCGCCGTGACCGCGCCTTCCCAATAAATGGTGCCGGTGCTGGCGCGAGAATCGAGTTCCTGGTTGTCCAGCATGGGTTCAAGATCCAGTTCTAGCTCGCCGGCCCGGATACGCATCGCCACCGGGTAACTGGCGCCGCTGGCCGCAGACTGCCAGTGACGCAGCGCTTGGAAGCTGACTTCTCCCGGCTTGAACACGCTGCGCGTGCCATCCGCGCGCCGCAGCGAACCGCCGGCCCAATATGTGGCTGCGCTGCGGGCAGCCGCGGCAACCCCAGTACTCGCCGCGCGAATGCGAAACAGCATCAGCGCCGAGCCATCGGCGAAATTCAGTCCGGTCCAGTCCCAGCCGGCCGCTTCGGGCGCGAGATAGTCGCTGGCCCACTCGTGATCGAGCCAGGCGGTGCCCGTCACCGCAATCGGCCTGCCCTGCCGCACGATGCGCCCGGTGACCGCCAGATGCGGCAGACTGTAATAATGACTCGCCTGCGCCGCCCGCGGTCCCTTGCGGCTGAACCCACCCTCACCTTGCAGCAGCACCGGTTGGGTCTGGCGAAACTCGAGCTGGAGTTCAAAGCTGCGCGCCCGAATGCGTGCGATGAACACTTCGCCCTCGCGCCGCAATGACCAGTCATCAATCCACACATTGGCATCACCCTGCCTCGCTTCGGCGAGTTCCAACCCGGCGCGGCCGGCACGCTGGTCGTGCTCAAGTCGCCCAAGCGCAGGGTCGGCCAGCGCCGCATGGGCAAACAACAATTGCCTGGCGGCAAGTCGGCTCGCGCTCGCCTCGGCCACGCGAGGACGGTTGCGAAAAAAAGTCACCTGCACGCCCAACTCCTGGCCGGATGCGTCCTTGAGCCAACCGGTGATGTACCACCACTCGGTGCGAAATACCGGATGGCTTCCGTGGTCGCGCGGAAATACCAAGGGCACACCGGCACGCGCTGCCGCGTAGTCCGCTGCACCCGCCGGCGCCGACAGCAGCGCCAGCGGCGTGATAAGAAAATCGCGGCGCCTCACCAGTCCTCCCGCACCGCGCGCACGGCCTCACCCGACAAGGCGCGGCGCGCGCTCAGCAATGCCGCCAGTACAGCCATCGCCAGCAACGCCACAGCCAGCAGCCCCAACTTGTCCCAAGGGATATGGATATCCATGCCCCAGTGAAAAGACTGGCGATTGATGACATGCACCAGGATGAGCGACAACACCCATCCGAGCGCGAGGCCGACCACCAGACCAAGGCCGCACACCAACAAGGCCTCGTGCGCGATCATCGCGGCGATTTGCCGCCTTGTCATGCCCACATGGCGCAGCATGCCAAATTCGCGCCGCCGCGCCAGCACCAGCGCACCAAAACTGGTCGACAGCCCGAACAGGCCGATCAGCACCGCCGATGCTTCCAGTGCGTAAGTCACGGCAAAAGTGCGGTCAAAAATCCGCAATGAAAGGGCGCGTATCTCGCCGGGTTCGCCGAATTCAATGCGCTCCTCACCGCCCAGCACGCCGCGTATGGCTTTTTTGGCTACATCGGCGTTGATACCTGCGGCCAGCAGCAACGCCGCATCGGTGACCAGCGCATCGCCACTCAGCGCAACATAGCGGCTGCGCTCTATTACGAATGCGCCCTGTTGCCTGGCGTAGTCGCGCCAGACACCGGCGACACGAAAGCGCACCTTGCGCCCGGCAATGGGCAGGTCCACCGTTGTACCCGGCACCAGTTTGTACAGATCCGCCGCCGCTTCGCTCACCCATACCGGCGCGTGGGTAATGGCAGCCGTTGCCGCCTTGTCTGCCGGCGCTTCAGTCACAAGGGGAAGCGCCCTCCCCGGGTCGGCCGGATCGATCTCGCGCGCCAGCAAGGCAACCTGCGGCCTGCCCTCGGCCAGCAGGATTTGCTGCGCGCGCATGAAATCGACGCGACGCAACTCGGGCAGCGCGGCAATACGCCGCTGTTCCTCCGGCGAAATGAACACACCGTCCGCCCCGGCGGGCACGCGCAAATACAATTCCGCCGGCAGCACACGGGTCAGCCAGTCATCGAGCGACTGGCGGAATGAGGAGACCATGATGGCCATCGCCACTATCAGTGAAAAGCTCGCCACGATGGCTGCGAGGCTCACCGTCGCCTGTCCCGGCGAGGCCGCCAGTTGCAGGCGCGCGAGGCGCGTCGCTACACTCCGGGCTGCCGGCAGGTACGCAAAGACCAGCGCCGCCATGCGCGGCATCAGCAAGACCGTGCCAAACAACACCAGGGCGATAGAAATATAGCCGGCGAGGGGCAGGCCGTTGACCGGCCCGACGAGCGTCAGCAGCCCCCCTATCGCGAGGCAGATGATGCCGGGCCAGGCGCGGCGCAGGCGCGCGAGGGCTTGCTGCTCGTCGCCGGCCTTGAGCGCCTGTGCCGGGGCGGCCTGCGCCGCTTCGAGCGCGGGTGCCAGACTGCCGGCCAGCGCGGCGACAAGTCCCAACAGCAAGAAGAGCAACAACAAGTCCGGTTCAAAGCGCAGTTCGGGTTGCAGGCCGCGAAAAAATCCCGACCCGAGGTCGGCGCCAAAGCGCGCCAGCACCAGCGCGGCCGCGGCATGACCAAGGGCCAGCCCCAAAAGTGCGCCAGCCAGGCCGATGACACCGGCCTCAGCGAGCAGCAGCGCGGCAAGCCCGCGGCGCGTCACGCCCAGCACACGCAACAAGGCCAACTGGCTGCGCCGTTGCACCACTGTCAGCGCCTGCGTCGAGAACACCAGGAAGGCGCCGGTAAAGAGCGCCATCAAGGCCAGCACATTGAGGTTGACGCGATAGGCACGGGTGAGCGTGGCGTTGCGCGTGACATTGGCGTGCGGCGCCTCGATAAAGAGCCCCGCGGGCAGCGCAGCGGCAATGGCCTCGCGCACACGCTGCGTATCGGCCCCGGGACGCAGACGCAGGTCGATGCGATTGATCAGGCCGGGCCTGCCGGCGCCGGCCGTCACGCCAAAGGCTTCCTGGGCCGCTGCGATATCCATGATGGCGTAGCGCTCACCCCCGGCTGCGAGCAGCCCGGCGATGCGAAATACGCGCTCACCCAGTCCGGCGCGCAGCGCCAGCTTGTCACCCGCTCCCAGCTGCAGCGCGCTCGCCGCGGCGGGGCTGAGGTATAGCGTGTCATGGCGCAGCATGTCCAAGCTGTCGGTCGGCTTTGGGTCCTGCTTTGCGTCCTGCCTTGCGTCCCCCTGTACAGCCGGCTGCGCGCCAGATTGCATTCCCACTGCCAATGCAGACTGCATCGCCACCAGCTCGGGCTGGATCTGTGCGGCACGAAAGACATCAAGGCCGAGCACCCGCAGCGTCGTCGGAGCCGTGCCGCCCGGTCGCGCCGGCGCCCCTTCAGTCCTGCCCCCATCGGCCAGCACGAAGGCATTGGAAAGCCGCAATTCGAGTTCCAGCACCGGGCTTGCCACCGCCACCTCGGCGCGGCGCGCCAGTTGCGCGTACAGGTCCTCGTCGAATCCGCCGCGCGGCCCGCGTACCTCGAGATCGGCACTGCCCGACAAGGTCTGCACCGCCTGCTCCATTTCGGCCACCGCAGCGCGGTTGATAATTTGAATGGCATAGCCCATCGCCACACCGAGCGCAATGGCCAGCATGGAGACGAAGGCCCTGCCCTTGTGCAGGCGCAGCGGCGCAAGTGCCAGCGGCAAATAGGCCAGTGGCAGGAAGCGCAGCAATCGCGACCGATTAGGCGTCAGTTTCAAAATAAAATCATGTCATTGCGAGCGCAGCGAAGCAATCTCGTCGCCGTCGCGAAAAACGCTGCCATGCAAAAAGATTGCTTCGTCACTGCGTTCCTCGCAATGACAGTGGTGCTGACGGGATTGCTTCGCCCCCTCCGGGGACTTCCTTCGGGGCGTCGCTTCACTCCTCGCCATGACAAGCATGCTCAGGCCGGCCGCAGGCCGTCGGCGCCGAGGATCAGCACGCGATCAGCGGTCGCGGCGGCGGCACGGGAATGGGTCACCAGGATACCCGCCGCATTAGCCGCCTTGATGCGCGCCCGCAGCAGCTCCAGCACCTGTGACGCGCTCTCCGGATCGAGGTTGCCGGTGGGCTCGTCGGCCAACACCAGGCGCGGCTTGTGCACCAGGGCGCGCGCGATGGCCACGCGTTGCAACTCGCCGCCCGATAACTCCCGCGGCAGACTGTCACTACGCTCCCCCAACCTCACCGCCTCGAGCATGACCCGCACCGGCGCCGCAGTATCGGCCGCGCCAGCAAGCATCAAAGGCAAGGCGACGTTCTGCGCCACGCTCAGATACGGCAGGATGTGAAAAGCCTGAAAAACAAAGCCCATGGAATCGCGGCGCAAGCGCGTCAGCGCGTCATCGTCCATCACTCCGAGGTCGCGATCATCGAGCAGGATACGACCGCTATCGGGCGTGTCCAGGCCCGCAACCAGATTGAGCAGCGTGGATTTGCCGATGCCCGACTCGCCCATAACGGCCACGTACTCACCGGCATCGAGCACCAGCGACACATCGCGCAACACTTTGCGCTCACGCAGGCCGTGGTAAGTCTTCCCTAGCGACTCGATGCGCAGCAGCATCTCAGGCGGGCTCTTCGACGACAAGGCGGGTGAGCTTGTTCGCCATCGGTCCCCACAGCAATGCGGTCGCCCAGGCGGTCGGCCAGGACATCAACCAGGTCGTAAGCCAGCTCAGAACAAATCCATCGGCGAGGCCGCGATTGACCAGGGTCGCGACACAGGTCACGACCAGCACCATCATAGAAGTGAGCACGGCGACGTGGGCGGGCCGGTAAAACTTGCGGGGAATTTTCATCGATCCACCTGTGCCGGTCTGCTGCATTAACAATAACACCCGCCAAGCGCGTCTGTTCAGCCGAAAACTTTTCCCTGCCGCCGCACAGCGAGACTCACACGCCCAGATGCTGGCGATGCAACTCCGGCCGGGCGTGCAGATCGGCGCTTGCGCCTTCAAAAACAACGACCCCCTTGACCAGGATGACGACACGATCCGAAATCGCGGAAACGGCCTTGAAGTTCTTGTCGACAATGACGGTAGCGATCCCCGCTGCCTTGATGCGTTTGACGATGCTCCAGATCTCGCGCGCGATAAGCGGTGCAAGACCTTCGGTGGCTTCATCGAGAATCAGCAGGTCAGGATGGGTCATCAGCGCGCGACCTATGGTCAGCATTTGCTGCTCACCGCCCGACAGCTGCGCACCGCCGTGACTGAGGCGCTCCGAAAGCCGGGGAAAGGTTTCCATCACACGCTCAAAAGTCCAGTCGTTCTGGCCGTCCGCGCCGGGTCTCGCCGCCATCAGCAGGTTCTCGCGCACCGACAGGTTGGGAAAAATGCCGCGACCCTCGGGCACATAGGCGATGCCCATGCGGGCGATGGCGTGAGGTGCAGCATCCGTCACCGCCCTGCCCTTCACGCTGACTACGCCCTCTTGTGGTGGCACCAGGCCAAGCATGCTTTTGAGCAGCGTGCTCTTGCCCATGCCGTTGCGCCCCATCAGCCCGACGGTCTCACCGCGCGCAACGGTGAAATCGACGCCATGCAAAATGTGGCTGGCACCGTAATACGTGTGCAAGCCGCGAGCCTGCAGAAGGAGCTCAGCACTCATTGGGGCACAGTCCTTGTGCTGAAAAGCATGACTGCGTCAGCGCTGCTGCGAACCCACCCCCTCCCCCTTGACGGGAGAGGAAACCAATCAATGACTGGAAATGCCCGCCAGGCGCGGCTTTCCAGCCGACAGCGTGGCTATTCATGCAACACCTCATCGGTACCCAGATACGCCTCCTGCACTGCCGGACTGGAGCGAATTTGCTCGGGCGTGCCCGATTCGAGCACCGTGCCATTGACCATGACAGTAAGCGTGTCGGCCAGGCTGAACACGGCATCCATATCGTGCTCAATCAAAAAAATGGCGTGGCTTTCACGCAGGCGGCGAAGCAGGGCAACCATGCTCGCCGATTCATCAGCGCCCATGCCAGCCAGTGGCTCATCGAGCAGCAACACGCTAGGCTGCGTAGCGAGGGTCATGGCGATCTCAAGCTGACGCTGCTCACCGTGCGATAGCGTCATGGCCGGCACACCGGCGCGCGCCTCCAGGCCCGCCGACGCGAGGGCCGACTCCGCGGCACGGTTCACCTCGGCATACGCCGTGGCGGGCCGCAAAAAGCGCATGGACGAGGACAGCCGCGACTGCGCCGCGAGGCGGCAATTCTCGAACACGGTAAAGGGCAAAAAAATATTGGTCTTCTGGTAACTGCGGCCGACCCCACGCTGCGAAATACGATGCGCCGGCAGGCCGGTAATGTCCTCGCCACGCAACAGCACGCGCCCCGAACTGGGCGGCAGGTCGCCCGACAGCAAATTAGTGAGCGTGGATTTGCCCGCACCGTTGGGGCCGATCACCGCATGCACCTGACCCATGCCGACCTCGAGGCTCACGTCATTGACGGCAGTAAGCCCGCCAAAATGGCGCGTCAGCCTCTCGGTGCGCAGCACGGCTTGCTTCACGCCCGCCCCCCGTTGCCCGGCCTAGCTTCCGGCCTGTGCTTGCCAAGCAGGCGCCGCACCAGGCCCGAAACCAGTCCAACCAGCCCCTCCGGCAGCATGATGGAGGTCAGAACGATGAACCCGCCCATGAGCAAATGCCAGTGCTTGGTCAGGCCCTGAAACCACAGTTCGAGCAGCATCCACACCGCCGCGCCGATGATGGGTCCGCGCAAGGTGCCCATGCCGCCCAGGATGACCATCATCATCACCGCACCGGACAAATGCCAGCCCATCATTTCCGGGTTGACCACCCCGAACTGCACCGCCGCGAGATAACCGGCCACACCGGCCGTGGCACCGGCGAGCACGAAACACGCAAGCTTGTAACGAAAGGTGGCGTAGCCGAGCGAGTTCATGCGGTGCTCGTTGGCCTTGATGCCGGCAAGGACGCGGCCAAAGGGCGAGGCCAGCACCACGCGCAGCAGCAGGTAGACCGCCACAAACATCACCAACACAAGGTAATAGACGTGGGTGAAATTATCGAGATTAAAAGGCTGCCAGTCGCCGATTTTCGCCACCGGCCGCATGTCGATATAAATGCCGTCGTTGCCGCCGGCGATCTTGGTGTCATAAAATAAAAAGAACAGCATCTGCGCGAATGCGAGCGTCACCATGATGAAATAAATGCCCTGCATGCGTACGACAAAAAAACCTATGAGCAACGCGACCAAGCCGCTCGCCGCGATGGCCAAAGGAAACGATGTCCAGAAGTTCGCCGCCTGGTATTGCGGCGTGAGCAGCGCCAGCGCATAACCCGCGACGCCGTAAAAAGCGGCATGACCGAAGGAGACCAGGCCGGTATAACCGAGCAGCAAATCCAGGCTCATGGCGAAGATGCCCATGATCAGTATCTTGGCGAAAAACTGCACATAGAATTTCTCGACCAGGTGCGGCACCAGCGCCAAGGCGAGCAGCACGACCGCCAACACGACGAGGCCGGCATAAGCGCCCTGGCCCTGCACGCTCGCGCTTGGGTTTGGACGTGCGCTGTTCAAAACTTTTTCCCGAACAGGCCTTCGGGCCGCCACAACAGGATGACCGCCATCAACACATAAACGGTCATGCTCGACAGCTCGGGCAGCAGTTTCAGCCCCGCCACTTCAAGATGCAGCACCTTGCCGAAGGTATCCACCAGGCCGATCAACAATGAGGCGATCAGCGCGCCCTTGACCGAACCGAGGCCGCCTATGACCACCACCACAAAGCAGATGATCAGCACGTGGTTACCCATGCCCGGTGCCACCGCCGACACCGGCGCGGCGATCATGCCGGCAAAGGCGGCCAGCGCGATGCCCGCGGCAAAGACGACGCGATACACAAGCTGGATGTTGATACCCAGGGACTGCACCATGTCGCGGTTGCTGGCTCCGGCGCGTATGGTCATGCCGAGACGGGTTTTCTGGATGACCAGATAAAGTCCCAGCGCGACGGCAAGGCAGACCACCGAGATGCCGAGGCGATAGACCGGATAGGACAGCGTGTCGTTCAGCGGTATGGAGTAATTGAGGATGTCGGGCACCGGCAGACTGCGCACATCGTCACCCCACAGCACGCTGCGCAATTCCTCGAAAACCAGGATAAGCCCGTAGGTGCACAAAACCTGGTAAAGGTGGTCGCGCTTGTACAACCAGCGCACCACCAGCCATTCGAGCAGCAGGCCGATGAGCACAGACAGTGCGATCGCCAGCGGCAGGGCGAGCCAGAAGCTGCCCACTTGCCCCGCAAGCGACCAGGCGAGGTAGGCGCCGATCATGTAAAAACTGCCGTGGGCGACGTTGATGATGCCCATAATGCCGAACACCAGCGTCAGGCCGCTGGACACCAGGAACAACAGCAGCCCGTACTGGACGCCGTTGAGCAACTGGATCAGGAAGATGTTGAAGTCCATTTTTGGGGTGCGCGGTGAATGAAAAATGGGAAGTGGGAAATGACGAATGGGAATTCGTAAAAGCGAAGGCCGGCTGACGCCGGCCCTGCTCTCTCGGACCCCGGTCTGACGCCGTTAGCCCTTCACCGATTCCTATTCCTTATTTCCCATTCACCATTTCCCATTCCCCGCCTCAAGCAGGCATTTTGCACGCGGCAATCATGCTCGGATCATCGTCGAGCGCCTTGACCGCGATCTCGCTCACGCGGTTCTCGTTGCCGCGCACCTTGCGCAGGTAATGGTCCTGAATCGGGTTATGCGCCTTGGAAAGTGTCCATGCGCCGCGCGGGCTGTCGATCTTGGCTTTTTCCATCGCCTTGATCATCTCGGCCTTTTTCGACATGTCACCCTTAACGGCGGCAAGGCCGGCGGCAAACAGCAGGCCCGAGTCATAGCCGGCCACAGCGTAGACGTCCGGCTGCATCTTGAAGGTCTTGGCATAGGACAGGCGGAAGGCCTTGTTCTTCGGCGTCTCGATGCCATCACCGTAGTGCAGCGCCGTCTCGACGCCCTCGGCCGCACCGCCCAGGCCCTCGAGCACGCCGTCGGTGAGAAAGCCCGGGCCGACCAGTGGCACCGTTTTCATCAGACCGGACTGGGCATAATCCTTGAGGTATTTACCAGCGCCCGCGCCGGCAAAGAAGGAAAAGACCGCATCGGGCTTGATTGAGGCAATTTCAGTGAGCAGCGCCTGGAACTCGACGTTCGGGAAGGGAATCCACAATTCCTTGACGATGCTCTTGCCCGAAGCCTTGAGGAAAGCGTCCTTGAAACCCTTTACGCATTCCTCGCCTGCGGCGTAACGCCAGGACAGGGTGACGACGTTCTTGACATTGGGACGCTTTGCCATGACCGAGCCCATCGCAAAACCCGACTGCCAGTTGGAGAACGACGCGCGGAAAATGTTCGGCGAACAAAGCGGCCCGGTGACTGGCGCAAAGCCGGCGTTGGGAATTATATGCAGCGTGCCCGCTTCACGGGTAACGCGAATCATGCCCGCCGCGACGCCAGAGTGCACGGTGCCCAGCAGCATGTCGACCTTGTCGCGCGTCACCAGTTTGTTGACATTGTCGGTGGCCTTGGCCGGGTCCGATTCGTCATCGACCTTGGAGAACTCGATTTCGCGGCCGGCGAAATTTCCGCCCGACTCTTGCAACGCGAGGCGGAAGCCGTTCTCGATGGCAACGCCCAACGGCGCGAACGTTCCGGTGTATGGCAGCATCAGGCCGACCTTGATTTTTGCCGACTGGGCACGAACGATGGCCGGAAACCCGGCCAATCCGGCGGCGACTCCGGTGGCGGCCGTTGCCGCGATAAATTGACGTCGGTCGAAGGACTTCTTTTGCATGGCACTCTCCTCGGGTGAAACGATGAAATTCAGCTCGCCATTCTACCTAAACTGGCGCGACGCCCGCGCATTTTCGGCACCACACAAACCTCTGCCCGAACGCATGGGCGCAACAGCGTCCCCGCCTAGGCGAGCCAGGCAACGGAGGCCGGGCCGTCGGTCGTAAATGCGTCAGCCGACACCTCGACCACCCTGAACGGCGCGCGTTCGAAGCGCGAGCGTTCTTCAAACGGCACCGTGGCGTCGATGCCGACTTTGGCGCGTATGCCGTTATCGCTCACCCGCACATATTCGTGCGAACGGGCACCCGGAACAATGAACAAATCGCGACTGGCCTCCATGCGCATCGCCAGCGCGTATTCAACATCGTACGGGTCCTGGATGTCGATGTCCTCGTCCACCGCGATCACCAGGTCAAGGTCCTTCAGCGTGCCAAAGGCCGCGAGGATGGCGTTGCGCTGCAAGCCCTCTTGCTGCGCATTGGTTTTTTTAACGCTGATCACGGCGTGAAAACGGTGCAGGCCGCCGGCGGTCATCTCCACGTCCTGCACGATCGGGGTCCCCGCCTGCAGCGCCTTGAGCAGGCTCGCCTCCAACACGTATTTGCGCAGCATGATGGTTTCGCGACCGACCCCGTTTATCGCATGATAGATGGCATCATTGCGGTGTGCGATCGCGGTGATCTCGAACACCGGCGCGTCACCCTCGGGCGACAGATAGCCGACAAACTCGCCGAACGGGCCCTCGCGCACGATTGCCTCGGGCAGGAGCACGCCCTCGAGCACGATTTCGGTCTCGGCCGGATAGTACAAGTCCTGGGTCACCCCCTGCACCACAGGAACAGGCGACCCGCGCAGACCGCCGGCAATCGCCAGTTCGTCAGCGGACTCCGGCATTTGCGCACCCATGGTGGCCGCCGTGTAATGCACCGCAAGGTCGGTGCCGATGCACACGGCGATGGCAAGGGGCTTGCCCAGCGCTTGCGCGCGCTCATACGCGGCGCGCAAATGGCGGCCAAAATCGAGTTTTATACCGGTGCGTTGCGGCCCGATGAGTTGCAGGCGGTGATAGGACGCGTTGTACACACCCGTCTCGGGGTCGCGCACAACCACAATACCGGCGGTGATGAAGCGGCCGCTGTCCCCGTCGGTGTGGCGCAGCACCGGCAGGATACGGCCAATGTCGAAATCCGCGCGCTCACCTGGACGAATGATGTTCTCATGCACCGGCGCT
The DNA here is from genome assembly GCA_945906975.1 of Bordetella parapertussis. Next base: position 28,862 of record CAMDRY010000001.1, read on the forward strand.
GCGGCAACCAGCACCGGCGCTACCGGATTGCCTAGTGCGCGCGCGACAAATGTTCGGATGCCGCGGTAGTCGGTGCCGAACGCCGCTTCGCAGTTTTCCCGGCACGACAGGATGTTGCCAAGCACCGCCATGCTGTGACCCTTGACTCGGGGAAACAGCAAGGCCGGCCCGCCATCGAGCTTTTTCATCATGCCGGCGATCTGGAATTCCGGATCAACCTCGCCGGCAAACGCGTGAATGCGGCCCGCCCGCTGCATTCGGCGCATGCCGGCGCGAAAACTCGTGTCAATTGCGTCGTGGGTGCTGGAGTCCATGAGCCTTCTTTGCGATTTTTGAGATGCTACTGTTCGACCTTGATGCCAGTCTGTTTTACAAAGCTGCCCCATTTTTGCTGCTCGGCCTGGACAAAGGCGCGAAACTGCTCGGGCGAATCACCGACGGGCGTGGCGCCGATATCTTCCATGCGCTTCCTGAGGACCGGATCCTTGAATCCCTGTTGTACGGCAAGCGCGATGCGACTGACAATCTCCGGGGGCGTGCCTGCTGGTGCAAACAGGCCGTTCCACGAATCGACCGCGTAGCCCGGAACGCCGGCCTCTGCGATCGTCGGCACTTCGGGCGATTGCGCAAAGCGCCTGCTGCTGGTGATACCCAGGGCGCGCAGCCTTCCGGCGCGCATCTGGGGCAGCGCGTCCGAGTAATTTGCAAACGTGATTTGCGCGTCGCCGGCCACTGCGGCGGCGGTCGCGGGCGCACCACCCTTGTAGGGAATGTAGACCACGTCAAGGCCCGCCATATACTTGAAAATTTCACCGCTGAACTGGGTAAGGCCGCCGGCACCTGCAAAGTTGAGCTTTCCGGGCTGGGCCCGGGCAAGTGCAATCAATTCTCTGAGGTTCTGCGCCGCCACGCCGGGGTTGACCAGCAGCACCAGTGGGTTGGTGTTGATGAGCGTGATCGGTACGAAGTCCTTGAGACCGTCGTAGCCCAGGGTCTGTATGTACTGGTTCAACGTCTGCGGCGCAGCCGAACCCATCAGAATCGTGTACCCGTCGGGTGCGCTCCTGGCGACGTATTCGGTGGCAAGGGCGCCGCCATTGCCGAGCTTGTTCTCAATGAGCACCGGCTGACCGATGGCTTCCTGGATTTTCGGCGCGGCAAGGCGCGCAACCGTGTCGGTGATGCCTCCGGGCGCGTACGGAACAACGATGCGCACCGGCTTGGACGGCCAGCTGGCCTGCGCCGCCGCCCCGTGGGGCAGCGCAAGCCCAGCGACCATGGCGCAACAGGCAGCGTAACGGAGCAACAAAGTCATTTTTCTAGCCTCTGAACAGGATTCACGCCGAATCGGGGCGGCGGGGCCCTTCACGCAATTTCAAGACCGGCAGATTATCGCTCAATCTGGCACGTCGTAACCGGCCAGAAGGTCATCAACCACGCCGTGCAACTCATCCCAGGGCGTTTCGCGGAAATTGTGGTTGCGCACTATAAAGGACGCGCCGGCGTAAAATTTTTCGTATTGCTGGTGGCGGCCGGCGAACTCAGACCCGACCAAATCCCAGGCGAGCTTGAACAGTTTCATGCGTGCGACCGCCCCCATCTGCGGCGTCTGCCAGTATTGCTCGAACATGTCGCGCATGGCCGGGTCTTTCATCACCGAAATGTCCGCCGGCATCTGGAACACGCCGCCACCGCACAATTCGCGAATGGCATCGATGATCTGCGAGTGGTTTTCAGTGCACCAGTTGAGCCCCGCGTACATGTAGCGCCGGTTGTAGGTTTTGTGCTCCGCCGGCCAGTCCTCGGCGTCCTGTATCTGCCCGGCGATGAGGCCACCAAGGGTCGCCTCCAGCGCGGCAAGCCGGCCAAGGGTTTCGCGCACAGCCGGAATCTGGTCCGCACCCGAGGCCTGGGTGATGCGCGAGGCAAGACCGACCAGCAGGCGCATCTTGGCGTGAAAACGCACGTTCGACTGGTGATTGCCGTAACAATGCGCCGGCGTCTTGATATAGATGTCGCGCGCCAGCACCGCATCGTTGTGCACGAACACTTTTTCCCACGGCACCTTGACCTCGTCGCACATCACCATGCTGTCAGTCTCGTCATAGCGATGGGCGAGCGGGCTGTCGAACTCGACCTGGGCGTCGCGCTCAAATGGCTTGCGCGACCACAGCGTCAGGCCCCTGGCATTACAGGGCACGGCGCAAGTCACCGACTCCGCCAGTTGCGTCGGCGCCAGCGGAATGAGGTTGCCGACCCAGATTTCATTGGCGAACACCGCGCCGGTGGCGAGCATTTTCATGCCCGAGATCACCACGCCGTCATCCTCCTCGCGTACCACGCGCAGGGTCGGGATCGGGATGTTTTGCTTGACGTAGAACTCAGGGTTGCGCGCCGCCTGCGGCGGAATAACAGCATAGCAGGCGTAAATGTCGTTCTTGCGCATGTGCTCGTAATAGCGCGTGACGTTGTCGGCGTATTTGCCGAACACCTCGGGCAATATGGACATACCGGCGACAAAGCTCGCCACATGGTCGGGCGAACGACCAAGCAGGCCGTGACTTAGGGCGGCGATCTTGCGATGCAGGGCGGTGCGCTTTTCCAGGTCGGCTTTGGAGCGCGCGCGCAGAAAATAGGCGCTGTAAAGCTCCCCGCCCTCTGAAAAACTTGCCGCGTCGCGATTCTCCGGCGCCGCTTTCATGTCATAGATGGCTGCGATGCTATGGGCCGCATTGCGAAAAGCCGGATGTGCGGTCACATCAGTCACTTTTTCCGAGCCGATGTAAACGACGCGACCGTCGCGCAGGGATTCCAGGTGTTCAGCGCCCGTCTTGAGCATGAGAATGTCCTATAAATTGTTTTGAATTGACGGCTTCAAATCGCGGGCAAAGACACTACCGCGCCTTAATACCAGGGGACCCGAGCACCAAGGCACGTAGGCCGCCCCGGGGGCATTGCGGGCGCAGAATATGTTGCATTCAAAGCCAAAATTCGATTCTGCGGCGCTTGCTCCGGAGGCACAGCTTTGGAAATTATTTTTGCCTGCCGCTGGTTTCGTAATAGTGAATTTCGTAGAGCAGGCAGCCCTCCTTCGAGGTGAAGGGGCCGTGATAAGCCCCGGGCGGGCGACAAGCGTAGGTAAATGCCTGCGATGCCTTGCCACCCCGCCCCTTGTCGTCGTTGCCAACGATAAGGTCACCCTTGAACAGGAACACCTCCTCCCAATGGTCATGTACAAACGGCACGGTGGAGAAAGCGCCTGGCAGCAGGCGCAGTAAACGCGTGCGGCTGCCACGCTTGGCCGTCTCGTCGATATCCGAGGCGAGAATAAGTTGCGTGAATCCGCTCGGATAGCCTGGCGGCACTTCCCAACGCGGGTCGTCCATGTCCACACCGACAAACTCAAGATGCTGCTTGGAATCCATACCACCTCCGAAAAAATAAAATCAGGCCGCTCGCGCAGCCGGCCGTTGGCTAACTTGCGCAACCAGGAATTCAGAAAGGGCGGCGGCGCGATAACCACTGGCGACCATGTCACTCGCCATCGCCGACAAGGCTTCGAAACGACGCCGGTCGAAACATTCGAACAAGACGTCATTGATCTGCTGCTGATACGGCGCAAGCGAACACGCCAGCGCCTCGCCGGCCGGGGTCATGGCGAGTAAAACCTTGCGGCCGTCGGCCGGGTCGGTGCGCTTTGCAATGAGACCACGCTCGGCCAGCTTGGCCGCCTCGATGGTGGCGAAGGCGCCGCTGCGGTGCAACCGCGCCGCCACCTGCCCGACGCTGATACCCGGAGTCTTTGCATCCCCGGCTTTCGCGTTGCCCGCCTTTGCGTCGCCAGAACCGCCGAAGCGCCGCACGATCATGAAGATTTCGTATTGCACACCGGTCAGTCCGATGATGGCGCCAAAACCGTCGCGGCAGGCGCCAAGATGGTGGGCGTAGGCCATCAGGTCATGAATCAAGCCGCGAAACGCCTCGTCCGAACCATCGATAAGAAGCGCCGGACGCGAAATGGTGCGCGCGTCGCTTTTGGATTTTTTCGGAGCTGCCATTGCGCTACCCTACGCCCGGACAATTGCATTGTCAAATTAGCTTTGTTGCAAAGCTAATTGCACAGAAAAATCAAGCCACGCTAAAATGCCCGCACGCCGCTATTAACGGACGATATGCAACAACCATGACGACCATGAACCATAAAGGGAGACAACAATGCTGAAGCTATACGGTCAATTCCGCTCGCGCGCGTTTCGCGTGGCCTGGCTATGCAAGGAATCGGGCATACCCTACGAGCACGTCAACGTCACCATCTACGGCGATGCGCCGCAGGCGAGCGAGGCATGGTTCACATCGATCAACCCCAACGCGCGGGTACCGGCCATCGACGACGACGGCCTGATCATGTGGGAGTCCGCCGCAATCAACCTCTATCTCGCCGAAAAATACAACAGCCCGCTGTGGCCGGCCACGCCGCAGGAGCGCGGCCGCATGCTGCAATGGGCGTTTTTTACCGCCAACGACATCGAGCCGCACATGGTCACCGTAATGCAGCACCGCGTCATGTTCGCGCCGGAAAAACGCAACGCCAACCTGGCTGACGAGGCTGATGCCAAACTGCAGCCCCGGCTCAAGGTTCTGGATGCGCATCTGGCGAAGAGCAAATTCTTCGGCGGGGAAAAATGGGACATGGCCGACTTCATGGTGGCCAGCGTCTGCTACTCGTTCTTCGCAATGAAATACGAGCTCGGCAAATTTCCGCATTTCCAGGCCTGGCTGATGGCCAGCATCGAACGTCCACAGGCGAAGGAAGCGCGAAAACTGCGCGAATAAGCTCCCGCCCTTACCGGGGGTGCGCGTCCTGCTGCGCTGTTAAACAGGGCAGGACGCGATGCGCCCGCAATGTCGACACATCCTAATTTACAACGCCTAAACCTTCCAGATAGCCTGTCACCCGCGCTGCGCGGGCAATGCGACAAGGTGCTCAAATACGTCCGCGCATTCGAACTGGACCGTGCGGCGACGGACTTGGGTGAAATTCAGCGAAACCTGCGCATCAAGCTGTCACGATGAACCCGCAGCTTGCCGGTCAGGCCGGATCGCGGCCCCAATCAAGCCCGCGCGCGCAGCTTGAAGCGCTGTATCTTTCCAGTGGCTGTTTTGGGCAGCTCGGTCACGAACTCGATGCTGCGCGGATACTTGAACGGTGCAAGCCGCGATTTCACATGTGCCTTGAGCGCTTCTTCGGAGACCGACTGGCCGGGCTTGAGCACAACATAGGCCTTGGGCTTGATCAGCTGCGCCTCATCGGCCACGCCGATCACCGCAGCCTCAAGCACGGCGGCATGCGTGGACAACGCACCCTCGACTTCAAATGGCGACACATAGATGCCGCCGACCTTGAGCATGTCGTCGGTGCGCCCCGCATAGGTGTAGTAACCATCCGTATCGAGCGTGTACTTGTCACCGCTGCGCGTCCAGTCACCAATGAAAGTTGCACGACTCTTGCCCCGATTGTTCCAGTAACAGGACGCACTGCTGGGGCCGCTGATCTGCAACTCACCAATCTGGCCGGTGCCCTCCATGATCGCGCCGGTCTCATCGACGAGGCGCAACGCGTAGCCGGGCACCGCCTTTCCGGTGGTGCCGTAACGCACCTCACCCGGCCGGTTGGACAGAAAAATATGCAACATCTCGGTAGAGCCGATGCCATCGAGTATTTCAACGCCGAAACGTTCGGTCCAGCGCTTGCCGATGTCCGCGGGCAGCGCCTCACCGGCGGAGGTGCAGACACGCAGCGCAAGATCAGCTTTCCCCGGCAGCTCGGGACTGGCGAGCAGCGCGGCAAACAGCGTGGGCACGCCGTAGAATACTGTTGGCTTTCCCGCACTGCGCTGCAATCGCTTGAACACCGCCGCCGGCGTCGGCCGCTCGGCCATCAGGATGGTCGTCGCCCCGACCGCCATCGGGAAGGTCAGCGCATTACCCAGGCCGTAGGCGAAAAAAAGCTTGGCTGCCGAGAACACCACGTCACTCTCGCGCAGGCCCAGCACCGGCACGGCATAGAGCTCGGCGGTCTGGATCAGGTGCGAGTGCAGGTGCAGCGTGCCCTTTGGCGCACCGGTGGAACCTGACGAATAAAGCCAAAAGCAGACGTCGTCGCTGGTGGTCGGGGCCGCGTCGAATTTCGCGGCCGCCTTTTCCATAGCCTCGCCGAGGTGAAGATGACGGTGTCCGGACTGGCCGGACACCAGCACGTGTCGCAGAAAGGGCAGCCTGGCCGGTCCGGCGTCAAGCAAGGGCGAGAAGACAGGCATCAAGGCCTCGGACACCACCAGCGCCTTGGCGCGACTGTCGGCCAGCATGTATTCATAATCAGCCGTGGTGAGCAGCGTGTTGACCGCGACCGGCACGATGCCGGCTTTGATCGCACCTAGAAACACCGCGACAAAATCAATGGTGTCCAGATGGGCCAGCACGATACGGTCTTCCATACACAGACCAAGCGCGGTGAGGGCATTCGCAGCACGATTGACGCGCTCAGCCAGTTCGCCGTAGCTCACCTCGCCGACATCATCGACAAAAGCGCGCTTATTGGCGCGGCCCGCGGCCAGGTTGCGCTCCACCAGGTCGAACGCGGCGTTGTAATCGCGCGGAATGTGCAGGCGCGGCGGACTGGTGCCATGGTCCGCCGAAGATAAACTGGGCATTGCTTCCTCCTCCAAGGGTATCGCCGCCGCTGCTGTGTCGGCATGCAATCCTAACAGTTGTAACCGATGCCTCAGCCGGCGAAAACCTCGCCGTTGTTGCTGACGCCTGATCCAGCGCCACCAGCGATGCCGGCCTTGCAAAGCTTGATCCAGTCCCGCACCCACTCGAGCGCTACTTCCTCGGGCATGGTGCCGGCGGAAGCGTCATGCAACAACATATCGCCGATACGCTGCGCGCCCAGTTCAGCCAGCAGCGCGTCAAATTTCTTGCCGCCAAAACAGAAGGTGTCGCCATAAGTGCGGTCGCCCAGAGCGAAAACGCCGTAGCGCAGCGCGGACAGGTCTGGTCGCGAAGCCGCCAGGGCGTCGTAAAACGCCTTGGCGTTATCTGGCACATCGCCCTGTCCATAGGTTGAAGTGCAGATGAGGTGGAGGCCGCCGGCGGCGAACACCGTCGCGTCCAGACGATCCATTTCCAGCGTGCGCACACGCGTTTCACCGTCGTCCAGCGTCAGTTCGATTTCCTGCGCCACCAGTTGGGACGTACCGGTCATGGTGCCGACAAGAATGGTGAGATCGAGTGCCATATCTATACCCTTTTACGCCTTTGCCAAGCAGCGCGGGGATGAGCTCACGGCAGATCCTGACCATTGCGCTCCGCGCGCTTAAACCGCGACAGAGTCGCCACCGAAAATTACTCTAAGCCTGCATTTTGATGCATCAGACAGTGTATTGCATTTTCAAACGACGGTATTATAATGCATAAAATATATCGCAATCAAGCAATATATTTTACTATCGTTCTACGCCGTTCTACAAGTTCTACGGCGTTCCACAAGCCTCCACAATACGTTGCAAGCAACCGGCCACACAAACACCCCTTACCCCCCCCATGCAGCCTCCCCTGCCCCCCCCATCCCAGACATCGCGCCATCGGGTCGTCAATCTCAAGCACGCGCACAGCGACAAGCCCGAACAAGCGGACGCAGAAGGGGCATTTCTGCATACCCTGGGCGAGCGTGTCCGCGAGGAACGAACGCTGCGCGACATGTCGCGGCGCAAACTCGCGCAGCACTCTGGCGTTTCGGAACGCTATCTCGCCCTGCTTGAAAACGGGCAAGGCAACATCTCCATCGTGTTGCTGCTGCGCGTGGCCACCGCACTCGAACTGCCGCTGGCGGCACTGCTGTCGCGCCGCGCGGCCGGCGGCTCGTCGGAACTCGAGCGTATCAACACGCTGGTGCAGCGCATTCCGGCGCAAAAATTACCCGCAGTGCGCGCTGAATTACAGCGCAAATTCGGCGCGCTCATGCAGGAACGGGGCGACAAGGCGCAACGCATCGCGCTCATCGGCCTGCGCGGTGCCGGCAAGTCCACGCTGGGCGCCAGCCTGGCGCTGGAACTGGACATGCCCTTTATCGAACTGGACGTCGAAATTGAACGCGAAGCGGGCACCAGCCTTTCGGAAATTTTTCTGCTCTACGGCCAAGCCGGTTATCGCCGCCACGAAAAACGCTGCCTTGAACGCCTGATTGAGCAGCACGAGCGCGTGGTCATCGCCACCGGCGGCAGCATCGTGTCAGAGCAGCAGGCCTATGCCTTGCTGCTCTCATGCTGCACCACGGTGTGGCTCAAGGCACTGCCCGAGGAGCACATGGCGCGCGTGATCGCCCAGGGCGACACGCGACCGATGGCCGGAAACCGCGAAGCGATGCAGGACTTGCGCCGCATCCTGGACAGTCGCGCAAGCCTTTACGGTCGCGCTGACATCACAATCGACACCAGCGCCAAACCGGCCAAAAAAAGCCTGCGGGAACTGAGCCTGGCCATCACGCAGCAACTGGAGGAGCAAGCCGCATGAATACCGCAACACACAGCGCAACTCTGGCCAAACCGGCACCGCTTTGTTTTGACACGCACCCGGAGCGCTATGCGCACTGGAAGCTGTCCTTCGAAGGCGAGGTGGCGACGCTGGCCATGGACGTCGATGAGGACAAGGGCCTCAAACCCGGCTACAAGCTCAAGCTCAATTCCTACGACCTGGGTGTGGATATCGAGTTATACGATGCGCTCAACCGCATCCGCTTCGAGCACCCCGAGGTCAAGGTGGTGGTGCTGACCAGCGCCAAGGATCGCATGTTCTGCTCCGGCGCGAACATTTACATGCTGGGCCTGTCCAGTCATGCTTGGAAAGTCAATTTCTGCAAATTCACCAATGAGACGCGCAACGGCATCGAGGACTCCAGCCGTGACGGCGGGCTGAAGTTTCTTGCCGCCGTAAACGGCGCCTGCGCCGGCGGCGGCTATGAGCTCGCCCTCGCCTGTGACGAAATCCTGATGATCGATGACCGCTCCTCGGCCGTGAGCCTGCCCGAGGTGCCGCTGCTGGGCGTGCTGCCGGGCACCGGCGGGCTCACCCGCCTGACCGACAAGCGCAAGGTGCGCCGCGACCTCGCCGACGTGTTCTGCACCACCACAGAGGGCGTGCGTGCCGAGCGAGCGAGGCAATGGAAGCTCATTGATCACGTCGCCAAACCACAGGTGTTCCAGGACGCGATCAGGCAGCACGCTGCCAACCTTGCGCGCCAAAGCGGCCGTCCCGGCGCCGGCAAGGGCGTCACACTCACCCAAGTAACACGCAGCGCCGACGCAAACGGCTACCACTACACCCATGTCGACGTCCGCATTGACGCCGCCGCGCGTACCGCCACGCTGACCGTATCGGCCCCCGCCGATGCCGGACCGCAAGATGTGGCCGGCATACACGCCGCCGGCGCCCGCTGGTGGCCTCTGGCCATGGCACGCGAACTCGACGATGCCATCCTGATGCTGCGCACCAACCACGCCGAGGTCGGCACCTGGCTGCTGCAGACGCGCGGCGAGGCGCCGGTTGCGCTCGCCATAGACGCGACACTCAAAGCGCACGCCGGCGACTGGCTGGTGAAGGAGACCACCGCACTGCTGCGCCGCACCCTCGCGCGACTTGATGTGTCATCGCGCACGCTGTTCGCCATTATCGACCGGGGCTCCTGCTTTGCCGGCACGCTGGCCGAACTCGCTTTTGCCAGCGACCGCAGCTACATGCTGGCCCTGCCTGACAATGAAGCAGGCGCGCCGCAGATCACACTTTCGGAAACGAACTTCGGCACCTTCCCCGAGGTCAACGGCCTCAGCCGTCTTGCCACGCGCTTTTGCGGCGATACGGCCGCCGCGACGGCATTGCACGCACACCTTGGCAGACCCATCGCCGCGACCGAGGCCGAAAGCCTGGGTCTCATCACCTATGCGCCCGATGATCTGGATTGGGAGGAAGAGGTGCGCATCGCCATCGAGGAGCGCGCCAGCCTGTCCCCCGACGCCCTCACCGGCCTTGAAGCCTCGCTGCGTTTTGGCGGCGCCGAAACCATGGAGACACGCATATTCGGCCGCCTGTCGGCATGGCAGAACTGGATTTTCATCCGCCCCAATGCCGTTGGCGAAACCGGCGCCTTAAAGGTGTTCGGGACCGGCAGCAAGGCCAGGTTCAACTGGGAGCGGGTCTGAGGTGTGAATATTTGAAGGAGTGAAGGAGTGAAACGTGCTCATCGGTCATTGGCGGGCTGGCAAAAGTCGGTCGATCTGGTAGAGGCTGTTTTCGCAGCCACCAAATCTTTTCCCAAAGAAGAGATGTTTGGGCTTACAGGGCAGATGCGGCGTGCTGCGGTTTCGGTACCGGCCAACATTGCTGAAGGTGCCGCCCGCGGTGGCACCAAAGAGCTGGTGCATTTCGTAAATATTGATTCTGCATCCCTCTCCGAGTTGGACACACACATTGAAATCGCCCGTCGTCTTGGCTATCTCAAGGACGACGAGCTTTGCAAGGCAACTGACGAGGTCGCAGGAATCCTAATGGGCCTCAGCACCTCACTCAAACGGAAACTCTGAACAGGGCATTGCCCTTTCACTCCTTCACTCATTCACTCCTTCACGAGGGGCTACACGATGTCCATCAACTACAGCGAAAAAATTCCCAACAACGTCAACCTCGGCCTAAACGAACACGGGGGCGACGCCCCCTTGCATATCCCCCACATCGGTTTGAAATAACGGAATCGCGAGAACACCATGTCAATAAACTATTCTGAGCGCATCCCGAACAACGTAAACCTGTCGAACGACAAAACTCTGCAGAGGGCGCTCGAGCACTGGCAGCCGGCCTTCCTCGACTGGTGGCGCGACATGGGGCCGCATGATTTCGCCTCATCGGATGTGTACCTGCGCACCGCCATCGGCGTCGATGCCGAGGGCTGGGCGCAATACGGCGCGGTAAAAATGCCCGATTATCGTTGGGGGATTTTTCTTGCCGACCAGATCGAGAATCGCAGCATCGGATTCGGCGATTCGTTCGGCAAGCCGGTGTGGCAGCAGGTGCCGGGCGAATACCGCTCGCAGTTCCGCCGCATCATCGTCACGCAAGGGGACACCGAGCCGGCCTCGGTCGAGCAGCAACACCTGCTCGGCCACACCTGCCCCTCGCTCTACGACTTGCGCAACCTGTTCCAGGTCAACGTCGAGGAAGGCCGCCATTTGTGGGCGATGGTCTACCTGCTGCACGCCTACTTCGGCCGCGACGGCCGCGAGGAAGCCGAGGAATTGCTCATGCGCCATTCGGGTGACGTTGACAAGCCGCGCATCCTTGGCACCTTCAACGAGCCCATCTCCGACTGGCTGTCGTTTTACTGCTTCACCTATTTCACCGACCGCGACGGCAAGTTCCAGTTGAAGAGCCTCGCCGAGTCGGCCTTCGATCCGCTGTCGCGCACCTGCCGCTTCATGCTCACCGAAGAGGCGCACCACATGTTCGTCGGCGAGACCGGCATCGGCCGCGTCGTCAGGCGCACCCTTGAAGTGATGAAGGAACTGGGCACCGATGACCCGGCCGCCCTGCGCCGCGCCGGCGTGGTCGACCTGCCGCTGCTGCAAAAATACCTCAACTTCTGGTTCACCTCCTCGCTCGACCTGTTTGGTTCGGAGGTTTCATCCAACGCCGCGACCTCGTTTGCCAGCGGCATCAAGGGCCGGCCGGACGAAGCCAATTACACCGATCACATTTGCGCCGATGCGAGCTTCGAGCTGGACGGCCCCAAGGGCAAGGAAACGGTGGCCATGCGCAACGCCATGAACGAAGTGACGCGCATCGCCTACGTGAAAGACTGTGAAATCGGCGTGAAGCGCTGGAACATGCAGATCAAGCGTGCCGGCTACGACCTGGCGCTAACGCTGCCCTCGACACGTTTTCGCCGCGGTATCGGCATCTGGGCCGGCGTGCCGACAAGCCCGGATGGCCGGCCAATCAGCCGCGAAGAATTCGACAAGAGCATCGCTGACTGGATCCCTACGGATGCCGACCGCACCCATGTTAAAAGCCTGATGCAACGGGTAACCGAACCGGGGAAAATGGCAGGCTGGGTGGCCCCACCGGATCGGGGTATCAACAACCTCGCGGTCGACTATGCGTATGTTCGCCTGAACTAAGCCCTTCAAGCCCCCCCCCGAAAAGCCCTATATCAATAGGGCTTTTTTATTTCCGAGTATTTGACTCGACATTGACTTGCATCAAATCGGTGCGGGTTCGTCGGCGTAACTTGAGCAAAGGAAATCACACACAAGAATCAAGGGGGATGGACCATGAAAACCCGCGCCGGTGTAATTGCTGCCGCCCTTATGTTGTCCGTGTTGTCCGTGTTATCCGCCTGCAAGCCAACGCCGCCGGCCGCGACCATCGCGGTCGCTGATAAGTACGACCTGTCCAAAATGGACCTCAAGCCCACGCCCGCCAAGCTCAGCACCGAACGCCACACCGGCGCCTTTGCGCAGGGAAAGTCGCTGAGCATGACCGCCGAACTCAAGCCGCTCGACCCCTCCCCGGTCAAGGAAGTGCGTCTGGACACCACGCACAAGATCATCGAAATCGCCCCCGGCGTGAAATTCAGCGCGTGGACGTTCGGCGACACCGTACCCGGCCCAACTGTGCGCGCCCGCGTTGGCGACAAAATCCGTTTTTCCATGACCAACCGCAGCGACGAGACGGTGCCCGGCCTGGAAATGAAAATGACGGCCGCGCCGATGATGCACTCGATGGACTTTCATGCGGCCATGGTGTCGCCGCAAGACAAGTACCGTTCAGTCGCACCCGGCCAGACCATAGAGTTCGAGTTCACCCTCAACTACCCGGGCATGTTCATGTACCACTGCGGCACGCCGATGATTCTCGAGCACATCGCCTCGGGCATGTACGGTGCCGTCATCGTCGAACCGCGCGAGGGCTATCCGACCAAAGCCGACCGCGAGTACGTGGTTATCCAGAGTGAGTTCTACGCCAAGCCCGACCCGGCCAAGCGCAAGGTGGACGGCGCGCCGCTGTACGTGCTGGACAACGACAAGCTCAAGGCCTCGCAGCCGACCTACACCGTGTTCAACGGTGTGCACAACGGCATGGTGAAAAATCCGCTGCCAGCCAAGCCCGGCGAGAAAGTGCGCCTGTTCGTTCTCAACGTCGGGCCAAGCAAGACATCGAGCTTTCACGTCGTCGGGACCATTTTCGACCGCGTCTGGTTCGAGGGCAATCCGGACAACCAGATGCGCGGCATGCAGACGGTGCTGCTCGGCTCGTCCAACAGCGCCATCGTCGAGTTCATGATTCCCGAGGACGGCTCCTACATCATGGTTGACCACCATTTCGCCAATGCCTCGCAGGGCGCCATCGGCCTGGTATCGACCGCGGCAAAAGCGGCGCAACAAGACCTTGAGCACCACAACATGGCGGCCAGCGCCACCCCGACCGATCCCGAGGCCGTCGCCGGAAAGCTCGCCTTCGAAAGCAAATGCCTCGCCTGCCACTCGGTAGGCCAGGGCAAAAAGCTCGGCCCCGATGTCGCCGGGGTGACCAAACGGCGCAGCGACGAGTGGCTGACCCGCTGGCTCAAATCGCCAGAAAAAATGCTCGAAACCGACACCGACGCCAAAGCCATGCTCAAGGAGTTCAACAACATCCCCATGCCCAACCAGGCCCTGTCCGATGCTGAAATCAAGCAATACCTGAAGTACTTCCACTGGGTCGACGCGCAAAAGCCGGGCAGCGCATCGGCACAGGCGGGCCACTGACATGCGCGTCGCGCCCCTCGTCGCCGGCATCGCATTGGGTATGGCAACGGCGCTGCAATCCCCGGGCGCCCTCGCCTGCGGCCACTGCGTCGAGGACAAGATTGCGGCGGTCTACGACCACGCCATGGTGACACGTTCGCTGGCGGTAAAACACCGGGTGGCGTTTTTCGCCATAGACGGGGCGCTGGCGACAGACGAGGCGGCACGGCGCATGATCGAGCGCACCGCAGAGGGCAGCCGCGGCGTCGATGCCGGGAGCGCCAGAGCATCGGCCGAAGCCGCTGCGCTGGCCGTTGCCTTCGACCCGGAGCGCGCTCCGCTGGCGACGGTGCAGCGCGGGTTGGAAAGGAAATTCGCTGGCAAGCGCTTGTCGCTGCTGCTGCTGCGCGTCATGGACAAGCCGGCGCAATTCAAGGCGGCAGATTTAAAACCATAACCACAGCGTGAACCGCGTCACACCACCCGATCGCCCGGAAAGCCGCGGCTGGTGCGGTTTTCCAGCTGCTGTCCGGCGCCAGTGGTGGTCTGTGCAGGTCGATCTGGAGGAAGCCGGATTGGCGCGCTGCGA
>CAMDRY010000002.1 GCA_945906975.1 Bordetella parapertussis
AGGCAGCCGTCGTACTACCGGTCCTGTGGCAGGCCTCGGCAGGCAGTTCTGGTGAAGCCGTATTTTCACCGGTCATAGCCAAGGGAAGTGTCTTTGCGGCAGCGGTTGACGGGACGGTTTCCCGGTTCGATTTGAGTAACGGCAAGCAGATATGGCGTGTGAATGCCGGAGAGCGCCTTAGTAGCGGGGTTGGTTCCGACGGCGACTTGGTTGTGGTGGGTACCGGTAAGGGGGACGTGATTGCAATGGACGCGGATGGCGTAGTGGTTTGGAAGGCGAAAGTGACGAGCGAAGTGCTCGCGGCCGCTGTCGTGTCTGGTGATCAAGTAATTGTACGGAGCGCAGATAGCCGGATTTACGGCTTTAACGCCAAAGATGGAAAGCGTCGCTGGATCTACCAGCGTGCAACACCGACGCTGGCCGTGCGTTCGCCATCAGGGGTGGCCCCGTTTCGGGGTAATTTGTACGCTGGATTTTCGGGCGGCAAGATGATCGCGCTTACATCGGGCAACGGTAATGTGCGATGGGAGGCCACAGTCGCATTACCCAAAGGTGCGACAGAAATTGAACGTGTAACCGATGTGGTGGGGCTGCCATTTACCTCTGAGCGAGAGGTTTGCGCAGTTGCATACCAAGGTCGTGTCGCCTGCTTTGACGTAACCAACGGGAACGTGCTTTGGTCGCGCGATATGTCCAGTACTTCCGGCGTCGGGGGTGATAGGCGGATCATATTGGTGAGCGACGAAAAGGGTGGTGTTCATGCCCTTGATCGAAGCAGTGGTAACAGTCTTTGGAAGCAAGACAGGCTATTTTTGCGTAATCTGTCGGTGCCGGTCAGTCTGGGCGCGCAGGTGGTTGTCGCCGATATACAAGGCTATATACACGTCTTGGCGCATGAAAGCGGAGCCTTCATCGGACGTGCGCCGACCGACGGATCGCCGATCAGCACTAATCCAATCAGGTTTGACCGCGGCTTTCTAGTGCAGACACGAAACGGCAATATTTTCGCGTTTGGCCTGCCCCAATAATCAATAGATCAAACCACCGAGGCACCTTGGATCAGGGCGCTGACTTTCCGCTGATTTGCGAAAGCTGGTATTCGACCTGCGATCCCATGGTGAGTTGTAAATGAAACCCACGCTCGTATTAGTAGGCCGCCCAAATGTGGGTAAGTCCACCCTTTTCAACCGTCTTACAAAGACGCGGGATGCGCTTGTGGCCGATGTCCCCGGACTTACTCGTGATCGACACTATGGACAGGGCAAGCTTGGAGACAAGCCTTACCTCGTAGTTGATACGGGTGGATTGGAGCCCAACACCGATGAGGGCATCCTTCAGGAAATGGCGAAGCAGACCCAGCAGGCCATTGCAGAGGCGGATGTGGTTATATTTTTGGCGGATGGGCGGCAGGGCTTGACCAGCCAGGACAAGGCGATAGCGAACCAGTTACGCCGGCTTGACAGGCCGGTGATTCTGGTCGTCAACAAGACCGAAGGCATGGATGCCGGGGTGGTCACCGCCGAGTTTCATGAACTCGGTCTTGGGCGCCCATGGGCGATTTCATCCGCGCATGGAGAGGGCGTATCTGATCTGGTTGCCATGGCGCTGGAATCCTTTCCCGTGGAGGAGGAGGCTCCCATTTCAACCCACCCGCGCGTTGCGATCATCGGGCGCCCCAACGTTGGTAAATCTACGCTGGTGAACACCCTCCTTGGCGAGGAGCGTGTCATTGCATTTGATCAGCCCGGCACGACCCGTGACAGCATAGAAATCGAATTTACGCTTAATGAGAAAAATTACACGTTAATCGATACCGCCGGAGTGCGCAGACGCGGCAGAGTGTTTGAGGCTATAGAGAAATTTTCGGTCATCAAGACCCTGCAAGCGATTGATGAGTGCAATGTCGCGTTACTTGTTCTCGACGCACAGGCGGACGTGTCAGATCAGGACGCCCATTTGGCCGCGTTTATCCTTGAGCGTGGACGCGCGCTCGTGGTGGCCGTTAATAAATGGGACGGGATGGAAGACTATCCGAGAGAGCAGGTGAAGCGTACTATCGCCAAAAAGCTGCAATTCTTGTCATTTGCGAGATTCCATTACATATCTGCGCTGGAAGGGCAGGGCGTCGGAGCTTTGTTCGGATCGATTGACGCCGCATATGCCGCGGCAATGCGCAAGCTCTCTACCCCGCGACTCACACGAGCTCTCATAGCTGCGATTGAGAAGCAACAACCACCGCGAAAAGGCATTTTTCGTCCGAAACTCCGCTATGCCCACCAAGGCGGGATGAATCCGCCAGTCATCGTGGTGCACGGCAGTGCGTTGGATGCAGTTTCCGACAGCTACCGCCGCTACCTTGAGACGGCATTTCGAGACGTGTTTGAGTTGCAGGGCACCCCATTGCGGGTCCAGTTCAAAAACAGTCGTAACCCTTACGCAGTGGAAGGGCGTAAGCGGTAGCAAATGCCTTAAAAATCAATTAGAGTATTGTTTCAGTCAATAGAGTACGGAGTGGCCATGAGCACCAAAGGGCAATTGTTACAAGACCCGTTCCTGAACACGCTGCGTAAAGAGCACGTGCCGGTAGCGATTTATTTGGTAAACGGAATCAAACTGCAGGGCCAGATCGAATCGTTTGATCAATACGTCGTTTTACTGAAAAATACCGTCACTCAGATGGTTTACAAGCATGCCATCTCTACGGTTGTCCCTGCCCGTCCGGTTCAAATCACCTACGATAACGCCACCCCTGAGAACTAAACCGGCCTTCCCCGCGCTGAATTTTTGTGTTTGCCCGACAGCAAGGCGGTGACGGAGTTGTTTTGGTTGGCTTGGACTTTGGCGCCGACGGATACAACGATAGCCTTGAAGAGCTGAAGCTTCTCACCGCAAGCGCTGGATTGTCAGCGAGGGCGGTCATTGGCGGAAAGCGGCAGCGCCCGGACTCGGCCCTGTTTGCCGGTTCCGGGAAAGTCCAGGAAATCGCTGCGGCTTTGCGAGCTTGCGAGGCGAGTTTGGCTATTTTTAACCATGAGCTTTCTCCCGCGCAGGAGCGCAACCTGGAGAAGGCGCTTAATTGCCGGGTGATTGATCGCACAAGCCTGATTCTCGACATTTTCGCGCAGCGCGCTCAAAGCCACGAGGGAAAGCTGCAGGTTGAACTAGCCCAGCTCGACCACCTAACTACAAGGCTTGTTCGCGGGTGGACCCACCTCGAACGCCAAAAGGGCGGGGTTGGTCTGCGCGGACCCGGCGAGACCCAGCTGGAAACGGACCGCCGTCTCATTGGCAAGAGGGTGAAGATCCTCAAGGACAAGCTGGATCGGTTGCAGAAACAGCGGCTCACTCAACGTCGCGCGCGGGACCGTGGCGCAGTATTTTCAGTTTCGCTTGTCGGCTATACCAATGCAGGAAAGTCGACATTATTTAATGCGCTTACGCATTCTGCCGCTTACGCGGCGGACAAGCTTTTTGCCACGCTTGACACTACTTCGCGCCGCTTGTGGTTGCCTAACGTAGGGTCAATAGTAATTTCGGATACGGTTGGTTTTATTCGGGAGCTTCCCCACGCGCTGGTCGCGGCTTTTCGCGCAACTCTTGAGGAAACGGTCCGTGCGGATTTATTGCTGCATGTCGTAGACGCTGCCGGAAGCGGGCGTGAGGATCAGATTGACCAGGTTAACAAAGTTTTGTCCGAAATTAATGCTGCGAGTACGCCACAGATCCAAGTTTGGAACAAGATTGACCTATCTTCACTTTCACCGGGGTCGGATAGGGATGAATATGGTAAAGTTCAGCGTGTTCGGCTAAGCGCTCGCACCGGGGAGGGACTCGGTTTTCTTCGCGAAGTACTTGTCGAAACAGCCCTTTTAATATCCCGACCGCGGGATATCGCCGGAGCCTGAATCGAGCGTCGCAGAAACACCCCGTTTCATCTGGCGGTCGCCGGGCAGCAACTTCTTAGTAACTGAATATTACGTCGGAGGCATCGGATTGCCATGGCATTGAACGACCCGCAATGGGGTAAAAAAAAGGGTGGGGACAATGGTGGTCCACCCGACCTAGATGAGATGTGGCGCAGCTTTAACCAGAAGCTGAACGGCATCTTTGGTAAAAGGAGTGGAAACGGTTCGAGCCCTCCCGGCGAACCCAGCATGAAGCAGATAGGCGGGGGCATCGGTCTTGTCGCCGCCCTGATCATGGCGGTTTGGCTCGCGAGCGGGTTCTATATTGTTGACGAAAGTCAGCGCGGCATTGTCCTGACTTTCGGGAAATACTCACAAACAACAACCGCGGGTCTTAGGTGGCGCCTGCCTTATCCGATTCAAACACACGAACTGGTCAGCCTGACCCAGGTGCGTACGATTGAAATTGGATATCGCAATAATGTTAAGACAAAAGTATTACGCGAATCATTGATGCTAACGGATGACGAAAACATCATTGATATTCAATTTGCCGTGCAATACACCTTGAAGGATCCGGAGGATTATTTGTTTAACAACCGCCGCCCTGAAGAGACTGTCATGCAGGCGGCGGAGACCGCCTTCCGGGAGATCGTCGGTAAATCTAGCATGGACTTTGCCTTATACGAGGGACGGGAGCAGATCGCGGTCTCGGCCCAAAAATTGATGCAGGAGATTCTCGACCGTTACAAGACGGGTGTTTCGATTAGCAAGGTTGTCATGCAAAACGCTCAACCGCCCGAGCAGGTCCAGGCAGCGTTCGACGATGCTGTGAAAGCCAAGCAGGATCTTGAGCGTCAGAAAAACGAAGGTCAGGCCTATTTCAACGATGTGGTCCCGAAAGCGAGAGGCTCGGCTTCGCGCTTGACCGAGGAGGCTACTGGCTACCGCCAGCGCGTTATCGCGAATGCCGAAGGCGAGGCGTCGCGTTTTAAGCAGATTCTCACCGAGTACAGCAAAGCGCCACAAGTAACACGCGAGCGCATGTATCTTGAGACGATGCAGCAGATTTATTCGTCCACGACTAAGGTGCTGGTTGATGCGCGTTCGGGCGGGAACATGCTTTTCCTTCCGATGGACAAGATTTTGCAAATGACAACCGGGACCGCGCTGTCAGAGGCAGGTCCTGCGGCGAGAGCCCCGTCGACCGAAGTTTCGCCGCCAGCGGAGTCCACGCCGTCTGCAACTTCTACGCCGCGGTCGCGCGACGCGCTGCGCGGCCGTGAAAGGGAAACACGATGAACTCTAACCGTTTGAGTGCCGTTCTGGGCGGCGTCCTTGTTGTGCTGGTTATGATCAGCGTTAGTGTATTTACGGTAGATCAGCGTGAGAACGCGATTATTTTTCAGCTTGGCGAGGTGAAAGAGGTCATCAAGGAGCCTGGGCTGCACTTGAAATGGCCGCTTATCCAGAACGTCCGAACCTACGATACGCGTATTCTCACGCTTGACACGCCCGACACGGAGCGGTTCATTACATCGGAAAAGAAAAACGTGCTGGTTGATTCTTTCGTCAAATGGCGCATCGCGGATGTAAAGCAGTATTACATTACCGTCGGTGGCGACGAGGCGAGGGCGCAAACGCGGCTGTCTCAGTCGGTCAACTCAGTCTTGCGCGAGGAGTTCGGTAAGCGCACTGTGCTGGATGTGGTTTCCGGCGAGAGAGAGAAGCTCATGCAGGTGGTGCGTGAGAAGGCTGACGACGACGCCAAAAAAATTGGCGTGCAAATAGTGGATGTCCGGCTTAAGCGGGTTGAGTTGCCGCAAGAGGTGAGCGAGTCGGTGTACCGGCGGATGGAGGCGGAGCGCAAGAGCGTGGCCTCCGAGCTCAGATCGCAAGGTTTCTCCGAGGCTGAGAAAATTCGCGCCGAGGCAGACCGTGAGCGTGAAGTTATCATTGCAGAGGCATACAAACAGGCCCAACGCGTAAAGGGCGAGGGCGACGCGAAGTCTTCGTCTATTTATGCCCAAGCTTTCGGTCAAAGTCCTGAGTTTTATGATTTTTACCGCAGCCTTGAGGCTTACCGCTCGAGCTTCAAGAACAAGAGCGATGTCATGGTTGTTGAGCCTAATTCGGATTTCTTCAAATATCTCAAAAATCCCGCTGGCAAACCCGGAAAATAATGGGTTCGACGATTGCCATGGCGTTTGCGCTTATGCTCGTACTGGAAGGCATGATGCCATTTTTTCTGCCGGCTTCTTGGCGGGAGACCTTCAAGCGAATTATTCAACTTAGTGACGGGCAGATACGTTTCTTTGGCATGTCTTCGATGCTTGCGGGTATTTTCTTGTTTCTTCTTGCGCGCTAGGCGCATTCTGACACTGGTCAATAAGCCGCGATGCGTACGCGTAACTGGTTACTGCCTGAACATATAGAGGATGTGCTCCCCAGGGAGGCGCGTCGGATCGAGGCTTTGCGCGGCGTATTGTTGGAGATGTATCGCGTCCATGGGTACGAGTTGGTCATTACGCCGATGCTCGAGTACGTCGACTCCCTTCTGACGGGTACGGGTCGCGACTTGGATTTACGTACGTTCAAGCTGGTAGATCAGATCTCCGGCCGTATGATGGGCTTGCGTGCAGATATCACTCCCCAGGTGGCGAGGATTGATGCACACTTGCTTAATCGTGAGGGTGTGACGCGTCTGGCCTACTGTGGAAGCGTTTTGCACACGCGCCCCTCCGGTCTTACATCGACACGGGAACCGATACTGATCGGGGCCGAGATCTACGGGCACGGGGGGATTGAAAGTGATATCGAGATCCAGCGCCTGCTTGGGGAGTCGCTGACGCGGTGTGGTGTCCCGGACGCCAGGTTGGATATTGGCCATGTCGGCATCTTTGGCGCAATTTCACGGCACGGCGCAATTGAGCCGTCGCTTGAGGCCGAACTGTTTGAAGCGCTTCAGGCGAAAGACGTGGTTGCGGTGCGGTTACTGACCGAGGGGCTCGAGTCGGTGACTCGCAATGCTCTCCGGTTACTGCCGACTTTGTATGGAGGGGTCGAAGTCATCGAGCGTGCGAGTCGAGAGCTGCCGAACTACGCCGAAATAGTATCGGCGCTAGCTGATCTGCGTGCGCTCACCATTACCAATGGCATTCCGATTACAGTAGATCTTGCCGACCTGCGCGGCTACCACTATCACAGCGGCGTGGTTTTTGCCGCTTACTGCCCTGGTCTGCCCAATGCGATTGCGCTTGGCGGTCGTTACGACGAGGTTGGCAAAGCTTTCGGCCGTGCGCGTCCCGCGACGGGATTTTCGATATACATGAGGGAGTTGGTACGTGTGTTGCCTGCGAGCGAGGAACGCGGTTGTATTCTCGCGCCCACCTCCGGTGGTGCGATCCTTGACGCCGAAGTTGCGCGTTTGCGCGCCGCCGGCGAAGTGGTGATAAGAGATCTGCCAGGACACGATGCAACTGTAAGGGAATTGGGCTGCGATCGTCGGTTGGTATTGGCCGGCAAGAGTTGGAAGCTTGAGAAAATAGAATAGCGGAGCAGGAGTCCGGATGGCGCGTTGAATCCGCTGATCGGCTATTTGTAAAAATGGGCAACTTTTACAGTTTATGACGTTGGAAAGTTACTGAGTCTATGGCAAAGAACGTAGTTGTGATCGGCACACAATGGGGTGACGAGGGCACGGGCAAGATCGTTGATTGGTTGACCGATCACGCCCAGGGGGTAGTGCGTTTTCAAGGCGGACATAACGCCGGTCACACGCTGGTCATTGGCGGGAAAAAAACTATTTTGCGCCTCATTCCGTCGGGAATTCTCCATGCCGGCAAGGCCTGCTATATCGGTAACGGGGTTGTGCTTTCTCCCGATGCTTTACTCAAGGAGATCGATGAGCTTGAAGCGGCTGGCGTAGACGTAAAAAGTCGTCTCCATATCAGCGAAGCTTGTCCGTTGATTCTGCCGTATCACATTGCGATCGACCAAGCGCGGGAGAGGGCGAAGGGAGCGGGAAAGATCGGCACAACAGGCCGCGGAATCGGTCCTGCATACGAAGACAAGGTAGCGCGTCGGGCTATTCGACTGCAGGATCTTTTTGATCCCAAGAGGTTTTCTGACAAGCTCGAGCCGCTACTTGATTATCACAACTTCGTGCTGACCCAGTACCTAAAAGCGCCTGCAGTCAGTTTTTCGAAAACCCGCGACGAAGCCCTTGAGCTGGCTCCGCGACTGGCGCCAATGATCACAGATGTTTCGCGCGCACTTTACGACGCGGGGCGGGCCGGTAAGAGTTTGTTGTTTGAAGGTGCACAAGGGGCGTTGCTTGATATCGATCACGGCACTTATCCCTATGTGACTTCGAGTAATTGTGTGGCCGGAGCGGCATCGGCGGGAGCCGGCGTGGGGCCCGGGATGCTCCACTATGTTCTTGGCATCACCAAAGCCTATACCACTCGCGTGGGTTCAGGTCCATTCCCGACCGAGCTAGAGGATGAGGCCGGTGACAAGTTGCGTAAGCGCGGCAATGAATTTGGCTCCGTGACAGGCAGGCCCAGACGCTGCGGTTGGTTTGACGCGGCCGCGCTGAAGCGATCGATGCAGATCAATGGGGTGTCTGGCTTGTGCATCACAAAACTTGACGTTCTTGACGGCCTGGAAACGCTTCGGATATGCACTGGCTACCGCATCGATGGTGAACTGACTGACATGCCCCCCCCGGGAGCCGAGGCGATGGAGAAGTGCGAGCCGGTCTATGAGAGCCTTTCAGGCTGGACGCAGAGTACCTTCGGGATCAAGCGTTTGGACGATCTTCCGGAGGCTGCACGAGGCTACCTTAAGCGTATCGAAGCCATCTGTGGCGTTCCCGTTGATATGATTTCAACGGGCCCTGATCGGGAAGAAACCATTGTCTTACGGCATCCGTTCAACTGATTTTTCGCTTGGCACCGCCGAAGATGAGCGATTTACACGTTTCCTGGGACGATTATCACCGCAACATCGAGCAACTGGCCGTAAAAGTTCATGCGTCAGGCTGGGAGTTCGACCAAATTGTATGCATTGCACGGGGCGGTTTGCGCATCGGCGATGTTTTTTCCAGAATATTTAAACTACCATTGGCCATACTGTTCACGCAATCTTACGTGGAAGATCACGGTACGGTCAGGGGAGAAATCGCAATATCGCAGCACATTGCAACGACTGCGAAGCATCTGGGCCCGCGCGTGTTGTTGGTTGATGACCTGGTGGACTCTGGGGTGACACTGGATGCAGTGCATACGCATCTGCGCAATGCACATCCTCATATCCGGGAAATGAAAACAGCCGTTATTTGGTGGAAGGCAGTCTCGCGTTTCAAGCCGGACTATCACTTACTTTATTTGGCTGATAACCCCTGGATACACCAGCCGTTCGAGCCTTATGACTCGATGTCTATCGCTGAGCTTCTGAAGCGGCAGCGGTAGTCTCCGCTAGCAGAATATGACGGCTAAGCGGGAGGAACACAGGAAAGATCGCCCGGCGCTTGCTGCAGCGAAAGTTCTGTTGTTGCAGGGCTATCGAAAAATCGGTTTAAGCGATGGGTATGGTGCTTTGTAACCAAGTCAACATCGCTGTGCCACGGGAGTTGATCCCGTGGCGCCTCGGAGAAACTTAATGCTGGTACTAAAGATTCCCGCGAGTAAGATAAGCTCTTACCCACAGGAATTTGGTGCCCAAGAAGGGACTCGAACCCCCACAGTGTTGCCACCGCCAGGACCTGAACCTGGTGCGTCTACCAATTCCGCCACCTGGGCTGCAAGTCGCGCATTTTAAAGGAAACCCCTTTTTTGTCAAAGAAAAACAGTAAAAATCTGCAAGTGACTGATCCTCACTTCGAACGCGAGGCCGCGAAATATGAGTCGCCAATCCCAAGCCGCGAATTCATTCTCGATATCCTTGCCGAGGAGGGCGTCCCCACCGAAGAGTCGCAATTGGTCAAATTGCTGGGCCTGAAAAAGGACCAGTTAGACGCCCTTGCCAAACGTCTCGCAGCCATGGAGCGCGCCGGCCAGATACTGCGAAACCGCAAGGGGGCCATCCTCGTAGCCAAGAAGCTCGATCTTATCGCCGGGCGTGTGATCGGGCATCCTGACGGCTTTGGTTTTGTCACTCCCGATGACGGCAGCCCGGATTTGTACTTGAGCCAGAAGGAAATGGACACGGTTCTGCATGGCGACCGGGTAATGGTCCGGGAGGGGGGAGCCGACCGCCGCGGCCGGCGGGAGGCTGCCGTGGTCGAGGTGCTCGAACGCGCACAGACCCGGCTTGTCGGGCGCCTCCATATCGAGCACAAAGTGCTGTACGTGGTAGCCGCCGAGCGGCGCATCAGTCAGGATATTTTAATTCCTGCTGGCGATACCAACGGGGCGGTCCCCGGGCAGGTGGTGGTGGCCGAACTGGTAAGCCAACCGAACCGTCACGCGCAGCCGATAGGCCGGATTGTTGAAATTTTGGGAGGCTACACGGATCCGGGTATGGAAATCGAGATCGCGCTCAGAAAGCACGATCTGCCCAATGAATTCTCAGATCAAGCGGAGCGACAGGCACAGCGCCTGCCCGATGGGGTCTCTGCTGGGGACGCACAATGCCGGGTTGATTTGCGTGACCTTGCCTTGGTGACCATCGACGGTGAGACGGCCAAGGACTTTGACGATGCGGTGTACTGCGATAAAGAAGGTAAAAATTACCGCATGATTGTGGCCATCGCCGATGTCAGCCACTATGTGCGCCACGGCGATGCGTTGGATCTGGAGGCGCGGGAGCGGGGAAATTCGGTGTATTTCCCGCGTCGCGTGATTCCGATGTTGCCCGAAAAGCTCTCAAACGGACTGTGCTCGCTTAATCCCGATGTGGATCGTTTGGCTGTTGTGTGTGATGCAATAATTTCCCCACTCGGCGAGATTAAAAGCTACAAGTTTTACGATGCCGTTTTCCGCTCTCATGCGCGGTTGACCTACACCCAGGTTGCGGCGGCACTTGCGGAGCCCGGCGCTGTCAAGTCGGCGCTGATCAAGGGCTTGTTACCCCGGCTGCAGTCTCTGAATGAATTATTTCGCGTGCTTTTGGCCGCGCGGGGCAAGCGCGGGGCGATTGACTTTGAAACGACAGAAACCCAGATTGAGTTTGACGACGAAGGCAAGATCAAGCGAATTTTTCCAGTGGTCCGCAACGATGCGCACCGGCTTATTGAGGAATGCATGCTTGCGGCGAACGTCTGTGCGTCGGAATTCCTGAAAAAGCACGAACAGACAGCCTTGTACCGGGTGCATGAGGGGCCTACTCCGGAAAAGCTGGCCTCACTGCGGGAGTTCCTCAAGGAGTTCGGCCTGCAGCTTTCCGGCGGAGCTGAACCCCATGCCAAAGACTACGCCGCCCTGCTGCTTAAGCTGAAAGGAAGGCCGGACGTGCAGTTGTTGCAGACCGTGTTGCTGCGTTCGCTCAAACAAGCGCAGTACAGCCCTGAGAACCTGGGGCACTTCGGCCTTGCCTATGAGGCTTATACGCACTTCACTTCCCCGATTCGCCGCTACCCTGATCTGCTGGTGCATAGGGCGATCAAGGCGGCGATCGCCAAGGATAATTACAAACCCGGGAACTGGCAAGAACTGGGGGCACACTGCTCGCAGACGGAGCGGCGCGCCGACGAGGCGACGCGGGATGTCACGAACTGGCTGAAGTGCTACTTTATGCAGGATCGCATTAACGAAGAGTATGACGGCACCATTAGCGCAGTCACCAGTTTTGGTATTTTCGTCGCGCTCGATGATGTCTTTGTTGAAGGTCTGGTGCACGTATCCGAGTTGGGAAGCGACTATTTCAAATTTGATGCCACCAAGCATCAAATGCTGGGCGAGCGCACTGCTAAGCGCTACCGGCTTGGAGACCGTGTGCGGGTAAAGGTGGTTAGGGTGGATCTGGATACTGCACGCATTGAATTCAATCTGCCCGTGGAGATTGGGGGGGCAGCGAAGCTGGCTGCGCGCAAACGCGAGGTGCGGCGATGAACCGAATTATTTACGGATTTCATTCGATTACCGCACGTATTCGCAGCGATGCCGCCACAGTGACCGAGGTGTTTCTCGATGCGGCACGCCAGGATGGACGGATCAAGGATTTGCGCGACCTCGCCGAGTCCAGGGGCATTCGTGTAATGTCGGTCGATACCAAGCGGCTGGACGGCATGGCAGGAGGGCAGCGCCATCAAGGTGTGGCCGCCAATGTCGTCGTCAAGGCCTTGTCGCACTCTCTGGACGATGTCCTTGACGCCGCGACCGAGCCGGCGCTGGTTCTGGTCCTCGATGGCGTTACCGATCCGCATAACCTTGGCGCGTGCCTGCGGGTGGCCGATGCGGCTGGCGCACATGCCGTGGTCGCCCCGAAAGACAATGCAGCGGGACTCTCGGCGATCGCAATCAAGGTGGCAAGCGGCGCCGCCGAGAATATCCCCTACATCATGGTCACCAATCTGGCCCGTACTTTGCGCGAATTGAAGGAGCGTGCGATCTGGGTGGTGGGTGCCGATTCCGAGGCTACGAGCGATCTTTATGCCGCCAAAATGCCCGATGCGGTTGCCTGGGTGCTCGGTGCCGAAGGGCAGGGGCTGCGCAGGCTCACGCGCGAGACCTGCGATGCCCTAGTCAATATCCCGATGCATGGCTCGGTGGAGAGTCTCAATGTGTCTGTGGCGAGCGGCGTGTGCCTGTTTGAGTCGCGCCGTCGCCGTATGCTTGCTGAGACGACTTAACAGCAAACTTGTTACCCGGCGGGCGTTTCCCGACTGGATACGCTGCAAATGCCCGTCAGATGCGGCTTTCCAGCTAACGGCTCTCCGCGTTGCCGACGATGGCGAGAAAATACGGCTGCCCGCTTACATCGCCTATGTGATGCAGATAGACAACGGACCTTCGCCGTATGGCAAAGGCATCGCCTTTGTCTGGGCTTATCACCATGATCACCGGAGTCCAAAAGCTGTGGCCATCGCTTTCAAGTCGCATTTCCTTCGCCAACCCTTTCGGGCTCATGCCTGGCATTGGACGGGTATTCAGCCACAATGGAATCAGTGGATGGCGGGGGAAGTCCAGCGGCCTGGTGTCACCCGTGTAGTGCGCGGTAACGCGGTACAGGGTGTCATTGGCAAGCAGGCGGGTCTCTTTTGCCGGGTTGGCGGGACTCAGAATTTGTGCGAGCGGCACCGGTTTGTAATTGCTGTGTTCGAAGCCCCTCTGCGCCTGCTGCGCCTGCGCAACCGTGGCGTGCAGCGCAAAAACGACAAGCAGCGTGATATTCAATCGCATCGGTTCGTTTCTTTCAGGCGCTTGGCATGCGCCGATCAGGCGTTCTTTATATCGCTTGGGATAGAAACCGGTCCAGCTGGCTGGCAAAGGTTTTGCTGTCTGCCGGGATGAAAGTTGTGGGGCCGCCCGTGTTGACGCCGCTGGGGCGGAGATCCTCCATAAAGCTGCATGGCCGGATGCGTCCCCGCATGCGCAGAGCGGTTTGGTTCCCCGTATGACCGTGGCTCAAGATGTAGCCGGCGCAGAGGGGGCGTCAGACACAAAGAAGCGCTGGTGCATTTGCTCTAGGCCGAGTTCACTCAAGACCGCGTCAAGGCGCTTGGCGGCACGTGCCCGGGGCAGTCCTTTTTGGCGGGCGATGATCAATTCGTTTTTCATCGAATGTTCCCATCCGACCAACTCGGTGACGCTGACCTGATAGCCGTGCGCTTCAAGCTGCAAGCAGCGCAACACGTTGGTTACCTGACTGCCGAATTCCCGAGTGTGCAAGGGGTGTCGCCATAGCTCCGCCAAGGCGCGTCCGGCCAGTTCCGTGGCTTTGTTTTGACGCAGCACGGCGGCCACCTCCGCCTGGCAGCAAGGGATCAAAACGATAAAGCGAGCCTGTTTTTTAAGCGCGAAATGAATGGCGTCATCGGTAGCCGTATCGCAGGCGTGAAGCGCGGTCACAATGTCGACGGTTCGGGGCAGTGCATTGGAGTCCATCGACTCGGTGACCGTAAGGCCAAGGAAGGACATGCATGAAAATCCAAGGCGTTGCGCCAGGTCGCGGGACTTGGCGACAAGTTCCTGCCGGGCTTCGATGCTGTAAATGTGCGCATCGCCGCCAAGGTGTCGGAAAAAAAGGTCGGCGATAATGAATCCGAGATAGGACTTACCCGCACCGTGATCTACCAGTTTGATCGCCGGATGATCGGCCTGAATTTCGCGCAGTAGCGGTTCTATGAACTGGTACAGGTGTCGAACCTGTTTGAGTTTTCGCCCGCTGTCCTGATTCATCCGGCCATCGCGGGTGAGGATGTGTAGTTCCTGCAACATTGCAAGCGACAGGCCGGGTGGAATTTCTTGCATGGGTTTTGCGCGTAATTATGACGGGTAAGTCCAGCTATTCTGCTGATAGCGGGTTGATAGGGCAAGGTGATTCACTTTTCCCGCACAGCGACCGCTGGCTCGGGTAAGGGGATTCGTTAGCTTATGAATTTAAGTGTTTTTTTGTGCTAAGTCGCCATTTCTGGTGGGTTTCTCAGGAAATTTTGTCTCGTTTCCTCGTTTCAGCTTATAATACAAAGCTTTCCGCGCTAAGCCTATTCTGGTTTGCGCGTTTCCTTGCTCCATCGGCATTGCATGGCCGGGGGGCCTCACCTTCCTGCAAGGAGGGTGTGTCCACTACACAACCTTTAAGGAGACTGCATGCGTCATTATGAAGTGGTATTCATCGTCCATCCGGACCAAAGCGAGCAGGTGCCCGCTATGATCGAGCGCTACCGCGCGACGATCACCCAGCGCAAGGGCGCAATTCATCGCCTCGAGGACTGGGGCCGCCGTCAGATGGCGTATCCCATAGCCAAGATGCACAAGGCGCACTACGTGCTCATGAACATCGAGTGCGATGCCGAAACGCTGACAGAGCTTGAGCATTCCTTCAAATTCAACGATGCCGTCCTGCGCAATTTGATTGTGCAGATGAAGGGGCCGGTAACGACCCCTTCGCCGATGATGAAGGAAGAGAAATCGCGCTCGGTACTTTCACCTGAGGCCAGGGGTGACGCCAAGCCGGTAGAAGCGAAGCCCGCTGAAGCCGCAGTACCAGTGAGCGCCTGAACATTTGTCCAGCAACCGGTTGCTGTTGTCTGGCAGGATCGTCGAACTGGACGCCCTGCGGCATACCCCGGCAGGAATACCAGTCTTGAATTTTCGCATCAGGCACGAGTCCGAACGCATGGAAGCAGGACACATGCGTCGTGTGGAGTGTGAACTCTCCGCAGTGGCCTTCGAGTCCGATGCAAAGCTGCTGTCCGGCGCAAGCCTCGAGCGCAGCCTGACGATAGACGGATTTCTTGCCAGTAAAAGCATCAAAAGCACCCAGCCGGTGTTGCACGTAACCCATATCGAATTCGCAGAAGGAGAGTAAATCATGCCCCCACGCACAGGCGGCCGTTTCGGCAAAGGTAAAGGTAAAGGTAAGGATCTCAAGAAAGATAAAAAAGGCGGAGCGCTGTTCAAGCGCCGCAAGTTCTGCCGTTTCACGGCTGAGAAGATCGATTGGATCGACCACAAAGACGTCGACCTGCTGAAGGACTTCATCGCTGAGAACGGCAAAATCATTCCCGCTCGCATCACCGGGACCCGGACTGGCTACCAGCGCCAGCTGTCTACCGCAATCAAGCGCGCGCGTTTCCTCGCGCTGTTGCCCTACACCGATCTGCACTGAGGAGTGGCTATGCAAATCATTCTTATGGAAAAAGTGGTTAACCTCGGTGGCCTTGGCGATATCGTCAAGGTCAAGGATGGCTACGCACGCAACTTTCTGATTCCGCAGGGCAAGGCCCGTCGTGCAACGCCGGCTAACATGGCAGAGTTCGAGAAAAAACGCGCCGAACTCGAAGCGGCGGAAAAAGCCGCATTGGCGGCAGCGCAAGAGCAGGGCGCCAAGTTGGAAGGTTTGATGGTTCAAATTACCCAAAAAGCCGGTGTTGATGGACGTTTGTTCGGTTCGGTGACAAACCATGACATCGTTGATGCGCTCAAAGCTCAAGGTTTTGAGGTGGAGCGTGCCGCAGTGCGCCTGCCGCAGGGGCCGCTGAAAATGATTGGCGATCATCAGGTCGCCATTGCGCTCAATTCCGATGTGGTGGTCAATATCACGATTTCGGTGCTGGGCGAGCAGGCTTCCTGAGTTTCGGGCGTCAGCCGTACAATAAAAAAGGGCCTTGCGGCCCTTTTTTATTGAACCACCGGCATTACCCATATGTCGATATTCACCGGCAGACTCGGTGGTAAGATTGCGTTCACTTCAGGCAGCACGCTCCGATGGTACAGACCCCCCCCCAAGCCGCGCAGGATTCCCAGCTTCTCAATCTGAGGGTGCCGCCGCACTCGATAGAGGCAGAGCAGTCGGTTTTGGGCGGATTGCTGCTCGACAACCAGGCTTTCGACAAGATCGCCGATGTGGTGGCGGCAGACGACTTTTACCGTGACGAACATCGCCGCATCTACATGCATATCCAGCGGCTGATCGAGCGCAGCAAGCCGGCGGACGTGCTGACGGTCTCCGATTCCATTGACGCCAGCGACGACAAGGAGCGCGTCGGCGGCATCGCCTACCTCAGCGAATTGGCGCGCAATACACCGTCCGCACACAACATCCGCCGCTACGGCGAGATCGTGCGCGAGCGCGCCACCCTGCGCCGCCTGATCGCCACGGCCAACGAGATCTCCGACGCAGCCTTGTCGCCCATGGGCAAGGACGTCGACCAGATAGTCGACGAGGCCGAGTCCAAGATATTCCAGATCGCGGAGGCCGGTTCGCGCGGCAAACAGGGTTTTGTACCGATGTCCGTGCTGGCGCCGCAGGTGCAAAAATACGTCGACGAGTTGCACCGCAGCGGCAACGAGTCGGGGATCACCGGCGTGCCAACGGGCTGGATTGACCTTGACAAAATGACCGCTGGCCTGCAAAAAGGCGACCTCGTCATTGTTGCCGGTCGCCCGAGCATGGGCAAGACTGCGTTCGCGCTGAACATCGCCGAGCACGTCGGCGTGCACAACGGCCTGCCGGTCGGCGTGTTCAGCATGGAAATGTCGGGGTCGCAGCTCGCACTACGCATGCTCGGCTCGATAAGCCGCGTCGACCAGGGCAAACTGCGCACCGGCCGCCATCTGACGGACGAGGACTGGTCGGAGTTCGCCACGGCGGTTGGAAAGTTGCAGGCGGCACCCATTCATATCGATGAGACGCCGGCCCTCAATTCGCTCGAGCTGAGGGCGAGGGCGCGGCGCCTGCACCGGCAGTACGGCGGCCTGCATCTGATCATCGTCGACTATCTGCAGTTGATGTCGGCGACCAACGGTAAAAGCGAAAACCGGGCGACGGAGATTTCCGAAATATCACGCTCGCTAAAAGCGCTGGCAAAGGAGCTTGAAGTTCCGGTCATCGCGCTGTCCCAGCTCAACCGCAGCCTCGAAAATCGCAATGACAAGCGCCCGGTGATGTCGGACCTGCGCGAATCGGGTGCCATAGAGCAGGACGCCGACGTGATCTTGTTCATTTACCGGGATGAGGTTTACAACAAGGAAAACCCGAAAACGGGCGAAGCCGAAATTATCATCGGCAAGCAGCGTAACGGCCCCATCGGTACCGTGCACCTGACCTTCCAGGGGCAGCACACGCGCTTTACCAACGCAGCACACCGCGACGACTACGGCGGCGCATACTAGCCCTGCGCAAGGTCGGGATCCGGCGAACCTATTTGCGCACGGCGCTCCAGCGGCCTTTTTTACCCGTGTCGGTGACAAAGGTTCCCTGCATGCGCGGACCACTGATCTTGCCGGTGTAATCCCGGTGTATTCCCTGCTGGTCCATGAATGAAAAGCGGATGTCGCTGCCGTTCATCCGTGCATCGCGCAGTCCCGCACGCAGTGTGCCGAACTGCGCGCCACCTTCGAGTTTCTGGTAGCGCTGCATGAGCGACAATTCGAACGTTTCCTTGGTTTTTCCGGTGTGCGCTTCCGTGGTCCACTGGCCCATGGCGGTTGCGGGGATGATGTACAGATAGACATCGCGTCCGTTCACCGACGAGTGGTCATCCGGTTCCCAGTCGTCCATGTTGAACGAGTGGGTGACGATGCGGGTGCCAGGCCGCATCGTCAGCAACTGCGGACGAAGTTTCAGGTTGAGGTGCGGCAGCAAATACATTGTGACGACGTTCGCCTCGGTAAAGTCGGTGACGAAAATATCGCCTTCTATGACCTTCGCCCTGTCGGCGACGCCGGCCTTGATCACGTTGCCCTGGGCGAAGCGCGCAAACTCCGGGTTGTACTCGACGCCCAGTGCGCGCGCCTTGAACAGCTTTGCAGCGACGATGGCGATCTTGCCGTCGCCGGCGCCGAGGTCTACGACGTAATCTTTGGCCGTGACTTTGGCCATGCGCAGCATGCGCTCGACCACGTCATCCGGTGTCGGTACCCAAATCACGTCCTTGCCGGACTGACCGACTTTGGGTTCGTAGTCCTGTGGCGGCGTTTGCTGCGCGGTGGCGTTGAAAGTCCACAGGACGGACAGAATGACCAGCAGGCGCAGTGTGAAATTCATTTTGTTTCCCTTTGTTCCCGGTGAATTGGTTTCATAAAAAAGGCGCATGCCGTTTCATGCCTGCGGGTCAAAGCACTTCGGCGGCCTGGTCGGCAAGCCGCGAGCGCTCGCCACGCTGCAGCGTGATGTGTCCCGAGTGGGCCCAGCCCTTGAAGCGGTCGACGACATAGGTCAGTCCTGACGAACCCTCGGTGAGGTAGGGCGTGTCGATTTGGGCGATATTGCCCAGGCACACCACCTTGGTACCGGGACCGGCGCGCGTGATGAGTGTTTTCATCTGTTTGGGCGTCAGGTTCTGCGCCTCGTCAATAATCAGGAACTTGTTCAGAAAAGTCCGGCCGCGCATGAAGTTCAGCGACTTGATCTTGATGCGAGAACGAATGAGATCTCGCGTCGCCGCGCGGCCCCATTCCCCGGCCTCATCGTCGGTCTTGTTGAGTACGTCGAGGTTGTCCTCCAACGCGCCCATCCACGGCGTCATTTTCTCCTCTTCGGTGCCCGGCAGGAAGCCGATGTCCTCCCCAACCGGAACAGTCACCCGGGTCATGATGATTTCCGAGTAGAGTTTGTCTTCAAGTGTTTGCATCAGTCCGGCGGCGAGCGTCATCAGCGTCTTGCCGGTGCCGGCCTGACCGAGCAGCGTGACAAAGTCGATCTCCGGATCCATCAGCAGGTTCATCGCGAAGTTTTGTTCGCGATTGCGCATATGGATGCCCCACACGGCATTTTTCGCATAGGTGAAGTCACGGACGGTTTCAAGCACGGCGGTCTTGCCGGCGACCTCGCGCACCACGGCATGCAGCGGCTGTTCGCCGTCCTGGTAGATGAATTCGTTGACCAGAAGCTGTGGGCAAAGCGGTCCCCGGACACGGTAGAAGGTGCGACCGTCCTTTTTCCAGGACTCCATGTCCTTGCCGTGCAAATCCCAGAAATCGTCCGCCAACGCGCGAACGCCGGTGTACAAGAGGTCGGTGTCTTCGAGGACCTTGTCGTTGAAATAGTCCTCGGCGGCGAGTCCGAGCGCATGCGCCTTGATGCGCATGTTGATGTCCTTGGACACCAGGATGACCTGGCGCTGCGGGATTTTTTGCTGCAGGTACATCACCACGCCGATGATCTGGTTGTCGGCCTTGCCTATGGGCAGGTTGGCGGGCAGGTGTCCGCTGATGGCCTCGGTTTGCAGGAACAGGTGCCCGGTGGCGGTGTCGGTGCGGCTGCGTTTGAGCGGGATGCCCGACTTGATCTTGTTGCCCGAACCGCTGACGATCTCGTCAAGGAAGCGGCTGGCCTGGCGCGCGTTGCGCGCGACCTCGGACATGCCCTTTTTATTGCTGTCGAGTTCTTCCAGCGTCATCATCGGCAGGAAGATGTCGTGCTCCTCGAACCGGAAAAGGCTCGTCGGATCATGCATCAATACATTGGTGTCGAGGACGAAGAGTTTCGTCTGTACGCGCTTGCCGGCGCGCGGTTTTCGTGAGGAGGTGGGTGTGGGGGACAAATCAGCTTCTGCGGTCGGATAGGACGACTCAGAGTGTTTTAACAAAGTCCAGTACCTCGGTCACGTGGCCGGGAACTTTCACACCACGCCATTCCCGGACTATAGCGTGATGGGCGTCCAGCAGGAAGGTGCTGCGCTCGATACCGCGTACCTGCTTGCCATACATGTTTTTCATTTTCATCACTGCGAACTGGTTGCATGCCAGTTCCTCCTCATCGGCGAGAAGTTCGAAGGGGAACGCCTGTTTGGCCTTGAAGTTGATATGAGACTTCAGGCTGTCGCGCGAGATTCCGATGATTTCGCAGCCCGCTTTCTTGAAGTCCGCGTACAGGTCGCGGAATTGCTGCCCCTCGGTTGTGCACCCGGGGGTGTTGTCCTTGGGATAAAAATAGACAATGATGAATTTATTTTTGAGAGCCGACAGCTTGAAGAGGCCGCCTGTGCCTTGCAGGGAAAAGTCTTTAATTGCTTGATTCGACATTAAATGTTTTCTAATTTTTGATTTGTAAAAAAGTAATGCCTTCATTCTTCACAAATTCGCCGCACTTGGCAAGCGCAAAATAATGACACTTTTATGCCGCAAGAAACTCCGGCCCCGCCATGGTCAGAGTACCTGACCTGCCGGCAATCTGGGCGTACTGGATCACGCGGCGGGGGAGCGTCTTCAAGTCGAGGTCCTTGCGCAGCGCGCGCATTGCAACGAGCTCATATCCCTGTGCTTTCCAACCCGAGAGCGAGGCGTCAAAGGTATCTGCCAGCTTTCCGCCCTCCAGTTCGGCATGCAGGGTGTAGACATGCCCGTTGATCGGCGGTGCAGTGGTAAGCCGGAGCAAGTGCTGTGCCGCCGTGGCGGGAGTGATGCCGTCCAGTCCGATCAGCTCGTCCAGCGTCGGTAGTGTGGTCGGCAGTTGGGGGCAGGCGATTATTTCAGCGTTCCAAATCGGGATGAACGGCTCGTTGCCACGACTGTCCGAGCAGTAGTCAAATCCGAGCCGCTGCGTTAGTCGTAGCGCGTGTATGTTCATCTGCCAGCCGGCGGCCCCGTGTACTTTCGCCGCCTCGCCGAAGATCTCCTCGAATCGCGTGCAGGCGCGCTGCATTTCGGCAAGCGTCCATGCTGCGTCTGCGCCTGCCACGGAATCCTGCCAGCGCACATGATCCCAGGTATGAATGCCGACTTCGTGACCTTCGTCCCTCACCCGGCGCATTAGTTGTGCGCAGGCGCGTCCGATATCCGGTGCAGGAAGCAGCGTTCCATAAAGCAAGGTCTTGAGGCCGTAGTGTTCAAGCACCGAAGTGCGCGACACCTTTTTCATGAAGCCTGGACGCAGCACGCGTTTTATCGCCCGGCCGGTATGGTCCGGCCCGAGGCTGAACAGGAACGTTGCCTGCGCATTATGCTTTTTCAGCATGTCGAGCAAACGCGGGACTCCTTCGCGGGTGCCGCGATAGGTGTCGACATCAATTTTTAAGGCGAGTTTCATTGTTCAGGCGCCGTCGAAACAGAGTGGGTGTTGGACGTGACCGCTACAGCGGGGAACGCGGCGCAGAGTTTGTCGCCATGGAAAAGGCCCCTGGCGTGCCGTCACTGTGCCTCTGCTAGTCAACGAGGTGCCGCGCCTCTGCAAAATGCCCGCGGTAGGCATCAAAAATATTTTTGAGCGCGCGCTGCATGTTGACGCGTGGGCGCCAATCGAGGTCACGCATGGTGTTGGTGATTTTCGGAACGCGATTTTGCACGTCCTGATAGCCCTTGCCGTAGTACTTGTCCGCCGTTGTGACGACCATTTTCACCTTGCGCGCGGTGGGCTGGTACTCGGGGTAGCTTAGCGCGAGCTTGAGCATCATGTCCGCCAAGTCCTTCACTGAATAATTGTTACGCGGATTGCCGATGTTGTAAATCTGTCCGCTCGCGACCTCGTTTTTGTTTGCGATGATTTTAATCAGGGCATCGATGCCGTCGTCAATATAGGTAAACGCACGTTTCTGGCGGCCGCCGTCAACCAGTTTTATCGGCTCGCCGCGAACGATATGACCAAGGAATTGCGTGATGACTCGCGAGCTGCCCTCTTTGGCGGTATTGATCGAGTCGAGTCCGGAGCCTATCCAGTTGAACGGGCGGAAAAGCGTGTAGTCGAGGCCTTGCTCCATGCCGTAGGCGTGGATGACGCGGTCCATCAATTGCTTGGAGCAGGAATAGATCCAGCGCGGTTTGTTGATAGGCCCGAGCACCAGCTCGGAGTTTTCCGGATCAAAGGCCTTGTCGCGGCTCATGCCGTAGACCTCGGAGGTGGACGGGAAAATCAGGCGCTTCTTGCGCTTTACGCAGGCGCGCACGATCGGAAGGTTGGCTTCAAAATCGAGTTCAAACACGCGCAGCGGCTCTTTGACGTAGGTCGCCGGGGTGGCAATGGCCACCAGGGGCAGCACCACGTCGCACTTTCGAATGTGGTACTCAATCCATTCGTGGTTGATGGTGATATCGCCCTCGAAAAAGTGAAAGCGTTTTTCCGCCAGGAGGTCGGTGATGCGCTCCGTTTGCATGTCCATGCCGTAGACCTCCCAGTCGGTGGTCTCGATGATGCGTTTGGACAGGTGGTGGCCGATAAAGCCGTTGACGCCGAGGATAAGGATTTTTTTCATGGTTTCAGCTCAAAGGGAGCGGAACAGGCCGCGCGCCGAAGCGTGCCAGAAAGTCCGCCGGGGTGAAAGGCTTGTCCTCGTATTGCATTTCAAGTAGGGCAAGAAAACGTCCGTCAGCGCATAGGGCATCGACGCCGAACTTGCTGGCATAAAAGCCGAGGGCTGTTCCGCATGTTCCGCCGCCGGCTTCCAATCTGGTACGGTGAATGAATAGCGGTTTGCCGTCGATTTCGGTAAAGGCGCCAGGATAAGGGGGGGCGACGGCGCGAACGAGGTTGTGTATCTCCTGTGCCGGGCATCTCCAGTCGATGCGTCCATCGGCGGGCTTGCGTCCGCCAAAATAGCCGCCCTGCGCCAGAGATTGTTCTTGCAGCACGGCAGTGCCATTTTCGAGGTCGGGCAGGCAGTGACGCAGCAGTGCCTCGGCTGCGCCACTCACTTTGCGGAACACCTCAAGTGCCTGGTCGTCGGTTGCTATCGTTACGGCTTGCTGACCGACGATGCGTCCGGCATCGGGTTTTGCGATCATTTCGTGCAAGGTGGCGCCGGTTTCGGTCTCGCCGTGCAGCACGGCCCAATTCACCGGAACACGCCCGCGATATTTTGGCAGCAGCGATCCATGCATGTTAAATGCGCCGCGGCGCGCAGTGGCGAGCAGGTCGGGTGAGAGCATCAGCCGATAGTAGAAGGAAAACAGGAAATCGGGAGCCATTGCCGAGATACGTGCGATGAATTCGGGTGTGTTCGGGTCTTCGGGCGTGCAGGTTTCAATGCCGTTGGCCGCAGCGAGTTCCGCCACGCTCCCAAACCAGATGCGCTCGGCCCGATTGTCTTCATGGGTGACGACCAACGCGACCTTGACCCCCTGTTCGATAAGCACCTTGAGGCAGCGCACCCCGACGTCATGGTACGCGAAGACGACTGCTTTACTTGTCATCCTTCTTTTCCAGGATGGCTTGCACGATGTATCGGGGGCGTTGCCTCACCTGCTGGTAGATGCGTCCGACATACTCGCCCAGCAGGCCAATGCCAAACAGGGTTAGGCCGATGAGGAAAAAGGCGATGCCAAAGAGCGTAAACAGTCCCTCGGCTTCTGGCCCAATCAGGACGCGACGCACCGCCAGAAGGACTACAAAGGTGAATGACAGCAGCGAAATCGCGATGCCTATGAGCGAAAACACCTGCAACGGCGCCAGCGAGAACCCGGTGACAAGGTCGAAGTTGAGACGGATCAGGCTGTAGAGCGAATACTTGGACTCTCCGGCCATGCGTTCCTCATGCTCGACTTCGACCTCTGCGGGATTGTGCGCAAAGGAATAGGCGAGGGCGGGGATGTAGGTATTTACCTCGCGCGAATCGTTTATCGCATCGACGATGTCGCGGCCGTAGGCGCGCAACATGCATCCCTGGTCGGTCATCTGGATATGCGTGATGCGTTCGCGCAGGGAATTCATGGCGCGGGATGCGATGCGGCGGAAAGCCGTGTCCTGCCGGTTCAGGCGGATGCTGCCAACATAATCGTGGCCTTCATCCATTTTTTTCAGCAGTTTGACTATTTCTTCCGGAGGGTTCTGCAGGTCCGCATCCAGGGTGACCACGCGCTCGCCACGGCATTGCGCAAAGCCTGCCATGATGGCCATGTGCTGGCCGTAATTGCCGCTGAACAACACCACGCGCGTCACATCCGGGCGTTTCTGGAACTGCTCGCGCAGCAGTGCGACTGAGCGGTCGCGGCTGCCGTCGTTGACGAAAATGACTTCGTAGGATTCACCGAGTTGGTCCAGCGCCGGGTAAAGACGCGCGAACAGCGGGGCGAGTCCGGCCTCTTCGTTGTAGACCGGGATGACGATGGACAAGCGTCGGGGCGGCTGCGATGGGGGCATCGTTGATGTCATGTGGAGTGTTGCCTGAGAATCCGGGCGCAAGTGTCGCACACCCGTTCGACATCGGCGAGACTCATCGCTGGAAATAGCGGCAGGGTCAGGATGCTGGCTCCGGCCGCCTCTGCATGGGGGAAGTCACCTTTTTTCCAGCCCAGGTTCCGGTACAGTGTGAACAAGTGCATGGCTGGATAATGCACGCCGGTACCGATGCCAGAATCGTGCATGGCCTCTATAAAGGCGCCGCGGCTGATATTCATGCGGGAGAGTGGCAGCGTGATCTGGAACATGTGCCAGTTGGAGTTCTCAAAATCCTCGGGGGGCAGCCCGCAGCCCAGCTCACGGTCGAAGGTGGTGAAGTAGTGGCGTGCCAACTCGCGCCGCTTGGTATTGAATGCGTCGAGCAGTTCTATCTGTCCCAGCCCGATGCGCGCCGCCACGTCGGTCATGTTGTACTTGCCGCCGGCCACTTCGACATCCTGTTCTCCGTCGGGTGCGCGGACCACGCCCTGCAAGCGTAGTTGTGTGACTAGTTCGGCTTCGCGCTCGTCGTTGATGACAAGGCATCCGCCCTCGGTTGTCGTCATGTTCTTGTTGGCGTGAAAACTGAAAGATACGAGGTCACCGAAACTGCCGATACGGCGCCCCTTCCAGGAAGCTCCCATGCTTTGCGCTGCGTCCTCGATGATGCGGAGGCTGTGTTTTGTTGCAATGGTGTACAACTGATCGCGGTCTACGGGCAGGCCGGCGAGATCCACCGGAATGATCGCCTTTGTTTTGGCTGTCACGGCCGCCGTGACGAGTGACAGATCGATGTTGCGCGTTGCGGGGTCGATGTCGACAAAAACCGGACGCGCGCCCGCGCGCAAGACCACGTTCGCGGTGGCGACCCAGGACAGCGGGGTGGTAATGACCTCGTCGCCGCTGCCCACTCCGGCCACGGCAAGGGCGAGTTCGAGCGTACCGGTTCCTGAATTCACGCTGCGCACCGGTCGCCCGCCGAAATAAGCCGAAAGCCTCGCCTCGAAGGCCTTCACCTGCGGGCCGCTGGTTATCCAGCCGGAGCGCAGGACGTCAGCTACGCCGCTGATGGTGGCCTCATCGATGGTGGGGCGGGTAAAGGGAAGATAGTTCATCAGGATCTCGCCACGACATAAACACCGATTATGATGACGCCGATTCCGGCAAGGCGCATCATTCCCACCGCCTCGCCGAACAGGTACCGGGCGGCTATTGCGTTGAGGCCGTAACCGATGGAGAGCATCGGGTAGGCAATACTGACTTCCACGCGAGATTGCGCGAGCACCCAGACCGCGAGGCTGACCACGTGACAGACCAGCCCGGCGGCAATATGCGGTTCAAAGGCGCATTTCAATCGAACCGGGATGAGACTGTCCATGGCAAATTGAAACGGGCCGATGGCGTTCGCTCCTGCTTTGAGCAGCAGGTGGGCCGCGGCGTTGAGGACCATGCCCGTCGGTATCAGGGTCAGGCTTGCGGCGTTCATGGTTTTTTAACAACGACGCGTCGGTGGTCACGCGCCACTTCCACCATCGGCAGCGGGAAGCGGCTGCGAAAATCATCGAGGTCTTTAGGAGCGAATAGTGCGAAGGGCGCTGCGTCGGCCTGCCATGCGCGTGCAAACGCAGCGTAGTCCGGGAGGAATTTTTCCGGTTCCCACGAGATGGGCACGTCAAGCTCATCCTTGTAGATCACCATGGTAACGGGGCGTCCAAGATAAAACGGCAGTGTATGGTCAAACGTGTTGACGGTGTAAAAGGGCGTGTCTGGCCTGAGTTGCGTGCTTATTTTCTGCACCATCTGGTAGGTCGAATAGGTCGGGGAGAGGGTGTTGTGGCCGCACAACGCAATCAGCGTTGCTGCCAGGCTGCAGCCGGCAAGGGCTATCACCGCCGCCGGGCGAAGCCCGCGGCTTTCAAGCCACACAAACAGCGCCGCGCCCGACAAAAGTGCGCCGCCGGAGGCGATCAACCAGGGCATGTACAAGCGCAGCAGCTCTGCGGGTAACTCATCGCTGCCCTGTTGTGCGCCGTAGGGCACCCACAGCATGATCGCGATACCCAGGGCCCCGATCGGAACTACTTGCCAGATTAACGCACGTCCGCCGGCTATGCTCAGGTAGCGTCCCATCAGCAGCGCCAGCGCGGGGATCATGGGCAGGATGTAGGGTGGGAGTTTTGAACCGGAAGCGGAAAAAAATGCGAAGGTGAACGCACACCAAATCAGCAAAAACCGCGCCGGTTGGAAGCGTGTGGCGTCGGCACGCCAGGAGCGGGCGAGTGCGGGGATCATTGTCAGCGTCCAGGGAACCATGCTGCCAAGCAATATCGGAACGAAATACCAGGCCGGCTGGTAGCGGCCATGTGTCTTGGTCAGGAAGCGCTCGAAGTGCTCGTGGATGAAAAAGAAACGGAAGAATTCTGCATTGGCGAGCGAGACGAGGATGAACCAGGGGGCCGAAATCGCGATAAAGAGCGCGGTCCCACTCAGTAAATGCAATTGCCGCAGCCGCCCCCAGTCACGCTGCAGGAGGATGTAAAGGAGCAGCGCACCGCCGGGAAGCAGTATCCCAATGAGTCCTTTTGACAGGACGGCCAGTGCCGCCGAAGCCCAGGCCAGCAACATCCACGCGCGTCTCCCGCGATCGCTCTGGGCATCCTGCTGCGCGATGACAAATGCGCATACGGACATGCAGAGGAAAAAGCTCAGGCCCATGTCGAGCGTATTGAGGTGCCCGACAAACACATAGAGGACGCAGCTTGCGCTTATTGCCGCTGCATAGAGTCCCGCCGCGCGACCGTACAGCCGCGAGCCGGTGAAACCGACCATGAAAATCCCAGTCAATCCCGTTAGCGCTGCCCAGAGCCTTGCAGTCCACTCGTGCACGCCAAATGCGCTGAAGGCGGCTGCGGTCGCCCAGTATTGCAGCGCCGGTTTTTCGAAATATTTGAAGCCGTTCAGCCTGGGGGTCATCCAGTCCCCTGTTACGAACATTTCGCGCGCGATCTCAGCATATCGTCCCTCGTCGGGACGGATCAAGTCGCGGTAGTCAAGCGTGACGAACCAGGAGAAGGCTAGGATGGCGGCAAGCGCCAGCATTGACTTGCGTGAGAGCAGCGGCGATTGGGGCATCAACCCAGCAGCAGGGCGGCGGCGACCCTGCGTTCCTCTGCGACGAGAATATTGTAGGTACGGCATGCCGCTTGTACGGTCATTACCTCGACGCCTATTCCTGCCTGAGTGAGCGGACGCAGGGTCTCTGGACGCGGGAACCTTTGCTCCTCGCCGGTTCCCAGGAGCACGATTTCGGGGCTCAGGGCGATCAGGGTCGCCCAGTGCTCTGCAGACAAATCCTCGAAGCGGGCAGGTGCCCAGTCGAGCAGCACTTGTTCGGGCATGACGATGAGACTGCGGTCCCTGCGCTCCGTATTAAGCTGCACGTAGCCTGTGCCATAACCGGTAAAGGTATTGAACGCGGCAGGGCCGGCGCGGTGGAGTTTCACGAAATGGGGGGTCTTTGTCTACGTAAGCAACGGATATCATTATAACTTCTTAATCCCGGCAGGGGTGTCGCGACGTCGCCTAAAGTCTTAATAGTTGTGATGCCGGCTAGAGTTGTGCGAACTTGCTTTTATGTGTGTGGATTCGATTTTTGAGTCACCCGTCACCGGCCTGGGATAACATCGGGAACAATTGAATTCGATTTCTGACGGCTTCGGCCTGAAACCTTGACGATGAGCCCAATCAAGCAAGATCTCACCCGTACGACCCTGTCAGTGCTGTTTATCGGCGGATTGATCGTCGCAACGCTCTGGATCCTCGCCCCATTTTTGCCCTCGATAATATGGGCGACGATGATTGTTGTCGCGACCTGGCCGGTGATGCTGCGGGTGCAGCACCGGCTGTGGGGAAGGCGCAGTCTTGCGGTGCTGGTCATGACCTTGCTCGTGCTGCTGTTGTTCGTTGTGCCTTTGTTGCTGGCCATCGCCACCATTCTTGGCAACGCCGAAAACATCAAGGAGTGGTTGAGTTCACTGTCGGAGTTTCACGTGCCGCCCACACCAGCCTGGGTTGGAGAACTGCCGTTTGTGGGGGAGCAGGCGGCCAAGGCATGGCATCGTCTTGCCGACACCGGGATGCATGAGCTTATTGCCAAGTTAGCGCCTTACGCCGGTAGCACAGCCAAGTGGGTGGCTGCCGAGGTGGGCGGCATCGGCATCGTGGTAGCACAGTTCCTCCTTACCGTTGCCCTCAGCGCCATGATGTATGCCAGCGGTGAGCACGCCGCAACCGCGATAAGGCGGTTTGGCCATCGACTGGGTGGCGCGCGAGGCGAATCCGCCATTGGTCTTGCTGGAGAAGCGATACGCGCAGTGGCCCTGGGGGTCGGGATTACCGCCGCCGTCCAGTCCGTGCTTGGCGGGATAGGCCTAGCCGTGGCGGGGGTGCCGTTGACATTTTTGCTTACCGCCGTGATGTTCATGCTGTGCATTGCGCAACTGGGTCCCTCCCTGGTCCTGGTACCCGCCGTTGTGTGGCTTTACTGGAGCGATCAATCCGGATGGGGTACGTTTTTGCTGGTATGGACAGTGATCGTCACCAGCCTGGATAACGTGCTGCGGCCCATGCTCATCCGCATGGGGGCCGATTTGCCTCTGCTGCTGATTCTTGCAGGCGTGATCGGCGGTTTGTTGTCCGCCGGACTGGTGGGTATTTTCGTCGGTCCGGTTGTGCTCGCGGTGGCCTACACGCTGTTCGACGCTTGGATCGACGACGGCGATGTGCCCGCCGATTCCTGACCGGGCAGTCGCATGCCGAATGCCGGGTGTTGTTTTTCGAAATCGCATATCGCTTGGCTGCTCGCCGTGGTCGCGCTGTTGTGGTTCGTCATCCTGGATTTACGCAAGCTCGCCGAAGCGGACGAGTGCTGACCTCGCGCTGCCCACACCGGCCAGTGCGAGGGCGACTTCCAGCGTGCCGGTGCCCGAATTGAGGCTGCGCACCGGGCGTCCGCCGAAATACGCGGACAATCTTGCCTCAAAGGCCTTTACCTGCGGGCTGCTGTAATCCAGCCCGAGCGCAGGACGTCGGCGACACCGGAGATGGTCGCTCCGCCTATGGTCGGGCGCGTGAACGGCAGGTAGTCCATCAGGAGCGTGCGACGATGTACACGCCGATGATGATGACGCCTATCCCGGCGAGGCGCATCACACTGACGGCTTCGCCAAAAAAGTACCAGGCGGCGATGGCATTGGCGACATAGCCTATCGACAACATCGGGTAGGCGATGCTCACCTCGACGCGCGACAAGGCCATGATCCAGACCACCAGGCTCACTACATAACAAGCCATGCCGCCGGCGATGTGCGGTTCAAAGGCGAACTTCATGCCCACTGGTATCAGGTTGTCGAACGAGAAATCAAAGCGCCCGATGGCGTTGGTGCCGGCCTTGAGCAGCAATTGTGCCGCGGCATTGAGCAGCACGCCGAGCAGGATTAATGAAAAGCTGACGGCGTTCATGGGGTTTTGGCCGGGAGTTTGCTCACCGGTTCGCTTATCGGTTTGTTCACCGGTTTGGTGACAATCAC
This sequence comes from Bordetella parapertussis, assembly GCA_945906975.1. Next base: position 30,191 of record CAMDRY010000002.1, read on the forward strand.
ACGCCGCACGTCGCGTGCCACCTCCACCATCGGGACCGGAAAGGCTTTGCGAAAGCCCTCCAGGTCGTCGGGGGTGAACATGGCAAAGGGCGCGGCGTCCGCCTCCCAGGCCTTGGCGAAGCTGGCGTAATCGGGGAGGTAGTCTTTCGGCTCCCAGCCGATGGCACTCGACAGCTCGTCCTTGTAACTCACCATGGTCACGGTGCGTCCGAGGTAAAAAGGCAGCGTATGGTCAAAGGTGCTCACCGAGTAAAAAGGCGTATCCGGCCGCAGCAACGGGCGTATTTTCTGCACGATCTGCGAGGCCGAGTATACCGAGGACATGGTGTTGTGCCCGATCGCCGGAAAGAGGGCGGTGGCCAGCCCGCCGGCCGAAAATGCGATGACCGCTGCGCTGCGGCGGCCCTGCTGTTCGAACATCCAGAAAAGCACCGCGCCGGAGAGCAGGGCGACACCCGTCAACACCAACCAGGGGATGTAGTTGAGCAGCGACTCCCGTGGCAGTTCCGGGCTGCTCCACTCGGTGGCCATGGGGGCGAGAAAAATGGTGGCGATGCCGACGAGGCTGAATGGCAGCAATTGCCAGAAAAGCGTGCGCCGGCTCGCGAGCGCGAGATGGCGGCCGATCAAAAGGGCGAGCGCCGGGAAGATTGGCAGGATGTAGGACGCCAGCTTGGAACTGGAGGCGGAGAAAAAGACAAAGGTGAACACGCACCAGATCAGCATAAAGCGCGTCGACTGGAAGCGCACCGGCTCGGCGCGCCACGAGCGCGCGAGCGCCGGCAGCAGCGCCAGTGTCCAGGGCACCATGCCGCCGACCAACACCGGGATGAAATACCAGGCCGGTTGGTAACGGCCGTGATCCTTGGTGAGAAAACGCTCGAAATGTTCCTGGATGAAAAAGAACTGGAAAAATTCCGGATTGCGCAGTGACACCGCAATGAACCAGGGCGCGGCGATGGCGAGGAACACGGCCATGCCGGCGGCCGGGTGCAGCATCGGAATGCGACGCCAGTCACGCTGGATGACAATGTAAAAAAACAGCGCACCGCCGGGCAGGAGCAGGCCGATCAGCCCCTTGGACAGCACCGCCAGGGCCGCCGCCGCCCAGGCCGCGAGCATCCAGGCGCGCCGCCCTTTGTCGGTCTGGCCGTCAAATTGCGCCAGCACAAAGGAACAGACCGCTGCGGTGAGGAAAAACGTCAGCCCCATGTCCAGGGTATTGGCCTGGGAAATGAAGACGTAAAGAAAACTGCTTGCGCTCACCGCCGCCGCATATAGGCCGGCTTCGCGCCCGTACAGGCGCAGGCCGGTGTAAGCCACCAGCAGGATCCCGGCAAAGCCGGTGAGGGCCGCCCACAGGCGCGAGGTCCACTCGTTAATGCCGAAAATATTGTAGGCCGTGGCGGTGGCCCAGTATTGCAGCGCCGGTTTTTCGAAATATTTGTAGCCGTTCATCCGCGGCGTGACCCAGTCACCGCTTACCGCCCTTTCGCGCGCGATTTCAGCGTAACGGCCTTCGTCCGGGCGGATGAGGTCGCGGTAATCGAGGGTGCCGAACCAGCTGAGGATGAGTAGCGTAAGCAGCACCAGCAGCGACTTGCGCGAGGGAAAGGCGGGCATCGTCATCAGGCCAGCAGCAGGGTGGCGGCGACCCTGCGTTCCTCGGCCACCAAGGTGTTATAGGTGCGGCAGGCGGCCTGCGTGGTCATGGCCTCGCCCCCGATGCCGGCCTCGACAAGGGGGTGGGTCACTTCGGCGCGGGGAAAGCGCTGCTGTTCCCCGGTGCCCAGCAAGACAATCTGCGGACGCAGGGCGAGCAGCTCTTGCAGGTGGCTCGCGGACAATTCCTCAAAGCAGGAGGGGGGGCAATCGAGCAGCAGCTGGTGGGGCAGGACGACGATGCTTTTTTCCCTGCATTCGGCGTTGACGTTCACATAGCCGAGGCCGTAGCCGGTAAAGGTATTCAGTCCGGCGGGGCCGGCAAGGTGAAGTTTCACGAAATAGGAATCTTTGTCGACGTAAGCAACGGAAATCATTATAACTTTATAGACTGAACAGCGCTTCCTGATCATGCCGGGAGATTTTCGGAAGGAAAGGCCTGGCGACCATTTGATGCGTAGCTAAGTATCGGATATTATTGTCACTTTCCATGCTTTTAATAGTTAGAGCAAGCGACAGTGGGGATCATGCCAGCTGATTTCGCAGCGCAGCAATCATTAGCTAAAACAATATCCCTGCCACCATGCGCGCATTTTCCCGCATCAAGCGTCTGCCGCCTTACGTATTCAACACGACCAACGAGTTGAAGATGGCCCCACGCCATCGCGGCGAGGACATCATCGATATGAGCATCGGCAACCCGGGCGGCGCCACGCCGCAGCACATCGTCGACAAACCAAGGATTCCCGAGCCCTACCGCGCCATGGGCGCGCTCGAGTTTGCCAAAAAGATATTGCAGGATGCGACAGTGGCGGTGTCGCCGGGCATTGGCTTTGGCGAATTCGTCGACGGACACGTGCGTTTTGCGCTGCATGAAAACGAGGCGAGTACGCGCCAGGCCGTGCGCGGCATCAAGGATATGTTTCGTAAGGACGGCCTGCTGGTTCGGGCCGCTTGCCCCCCCTAACCGACACAGAAAACAACAAGGCAAGCCATGCTCAAACCCATACGCAAGTCCGCCAAGCTTTCCGATGTTTGCTACGACATTCGCGGCCCGGTGATGGTCCGCGCCAAGCAGATGGAGGAGGAGGGGCACCGCATCCTCAAACTCAACATCGGTAACCTGGCTTCATTTGGTTTTGACGCGCCCGACGAGGTCCGTCAGGACGTTATCGTCAACCTGCCCAATGCATCGGGCTATTCCGACTCCAAGGGCCTGTTCGCCGCGCGCAAGGCGATCATGCATTACAGTCAGGAAAAAGGCATAAGCGGTGTCACGCTGGATGATATTTTCATCGGCAACGGCGTGTCCGAGCTGATCGTCATGGTGATGCAAGGCCTCCTGAACGACGGCGACGAGGTACTGGTGCCCGCGCCCGACTACCCGCTGTGGACCGCCGCCGTGAGCCTGGCCAGCGGTACGCCGCGCCACTACCTGTGCGACGAGGGGGCGGGCTGGCTGCCCGACCTCGATGACATACGCAAAAAAATCACCCCGCGCACCCGCGCCATTGTGGTCATCAACCCGAACAACCCGACCGGTGCGCTCTATCCGGTGGAAGTGCTGCGCGAGATCGTGGAAATCGCCCGCCAGAACGAGTTGATCGTGTTTGCCGACGAGATCTACGACAAGACGCTCTACGACGGTGAAAAGCACGTCTCGATTGCCTCGCTGGCCGATGACGTGCTGTTTGTCACCTTCAACGGCCTGTCAAAGAACTACCGCGCCTGCGGCTATCGCAGCGGCTGGATGATCGTCTCGGGCGACAAGCGCCACGCCCAGGACTACATCGAGGGACTGAATATCCTTGCCTCGATGCGGCTTTGCGCCAACGTTCCGGGGCAGTACGCCATCCAGACCGCGCTGGGCGGTTACCAAAGCATTAACGATCTGGTGGCGCCCGGTGGCAGGCTGTGCCGCCAGCGCGACTTGGCGCATGCGCTTATCACGCAGATTCCCGGCGTGAGCTGTTTCAAGCCCAAGGCGGCGTTATATCTGTTCCCGCGCCTCGACCTGAAAATGTATCCGATCAAGGACGACCAGCAATTTATTCTTGAACTGCTGGAGCAGGAAAAAGTGCTGGTGGTGCAGGGCACCGGCTTCAACTGGCCGAATCCGGATCACCTGCGCATCGTATTCCTGCCCAATAGCGACGACCTGACCGAAGCTATAGGCCGTATCGCGCGCTTTCTCGATGGCTACCGAAAACGGCATGCCTGAAACCTTAACCCTTACTCAATAAAGAACATGAAACCCATACACGTAGGTTTGCTTGGCATTGGCACCGTCGGCGCTGGCACCTGGACGGTCTTGTCGCGCAACCAGGAAGAAATCACCCGCCGCGCCGGTCGCGGCATTGTCATCACCAAGGTCGCCGACAAGGACCTTGAGCGTGCTAAAAAAATAACCGGTGGCAAAGTTGCGCTGACTACGGATGCCAACGAGGTCGTCACCGACCCTGATATCGACATCGTCATTGAGCTTATCGGCGGCTACACCTTTGCCAAGGACATGGTTCTCAAGGCCATCGCCAACGGTAAGCATGTGGTCACCGCCAACAAGGCCTTGCTCGCCACCCATGGCAACGAGATTTTCGCCGCCGCCCAGAAAAAAGGCGTGATGGTGGCCTTCGAGGCCGCGGTTGCCGGTGGCGTGCCCATCATCAAGGCGCTGCGCGAAGGCCTGTCGGCCAACCGCATCGAATGGATCGCCGGCATTATCAACGGTACCTCCAACTTCATCCTGTCGGAAATGCGCGACAAGGGACTGTCATTCGACACCGTGCTGGCGCAGGCGCAAAAGCTCGGTTATGCGGAAGCTGACCCGACTTTCGACATCGAAGGCATAGACGCCGCGCACAAGCTCACCATTATGTCGGCCATCGCCTTTGGCATTCCGATGCAGTTTGAAAAAGCCTACACCGAGGGCATTACCAAACTGACGCAGGAGGACATCCGCTATGCCGAGCAGCTCGGATACCGGATCAAGCTGCTGGGCATCACGCGCAAGACGGCAGAGGGCATTGAGCTGCGCGTGCACCCGACGCTGATTCCGACGCGCCGGCTGATCGCCAACGTTGAGGGCGTGATGAACGCCATCCTGGTAAAAGGCGACGCCGTCGGTGCCACCATGTATTACGGCGCCGGCGCGGGCGCCGAGCCCACCGCCTCGGCGGTAGTGGCCGACCTGGTCGATGTGACGCGCATGCATACCGCCGATCCGGAGCAGCGTGTGCCGCACCTCGCCTTCCAGCCCGACCAGCTGGCGGCGACGGTAATCCTGCCGATGGAAGAGGTTGTGACTTCCTACTACCTGCGCATGCGCGTACTCGACCGGCCCGGTGTGTTGGCCGACATCACGCGCATCCTTGCTGATGGCGCGATTTCCATCGACGCCATGGTGCAAAAAGAGCCCTCAGAAGGCGAAGAGCAGGTCGACATCATCATGCTGACCCATCAGGCGCGTGAAAAGCACGTTAATGCCGCTATTGCCGCGATTGAGAAGCTGCCGGTTGTCAACGGCAAGGTAACGCGCATCCGGCTCGAGGAACTCGGCAAAAACTGATGCGTTACATCAGCACCCGCGGCGGCGGCACACCGCAGACTTTCACACAAATCCTGCTCGAGGGCCTTGCCCCGGACGGCGGCCTTTACCTGCCCGAAAGCTATCCGCAGGTGTCGGCGGCGGAACTGCAGGCCATGCGCAGCATGAATTACCGTGAACTCGCTTTTGCCGTGCTGTCCAAGTTTGCCGATGACATTCCGGCGGCCGACCTCAAGGCGCTCATCGACAAGACCTATACCGCCGATGTCTATCGCAACGAGGACATCACACCGATAAAGACGCTGGAGCCCGGCTTGCACCTGTTGTGTCTTTCAAACGGTCCGACCCTCGCATTCAAGGACATGGCCATGCAGTTGCTTGGCAACCTGTTCGAGTACGTGCTTGCGAAGCAGGGCCGGCAACTCAATATTCTTGGCGCCACCTCGGGTGATACCGGATCTGCGGCTGAGTACGCCATGCGTGGGAAAAAAGGTATTCGCGTGTTCATGCTGTCGCCGCACGGCCGCATGAGCGCCTTCCAGAAGGCGCAGATGTACTCGCTGCAGGATGTCAATATCCACAATATCGCCGTCAAAGGCGTGTTTGATGATTGCCAGGACATCGTCAAGGCGGTCAGTGCCGATGCGGTGTTCAAGGCCAAGTGGCATATCGGCACGGTTAATTCGATCAACTGGGCACGCGTGGTCGCGCAGGTGGTGTATTACTTCAAGGGCTATTTTGCCGCCACCACGTCAAACGACCAGCAGGTGTCCTTTGCCGTGCCATCGGGCAACTTCGGCAATGTTTGCGCCGGCTACATCGCCCGTTGCATGGGGCTGCCGGTAAGGCGCCTGGTGCTGGCGACCAACGAAAACAACATCCTCGACGAATTTTTTCGCACCGGCATCTACCGGGTTCGCAAGGGTGCCGAGGTGTTCGAAACATCGAGTCCGTCAATGGACATTTCCAAGGCGTCGAATTTTGAGCGTTACGTCTTCGATATGGTCGGTCGCGATCCGGCGCGGTTGCGCGAACTGTGGCGCCAGCTCGATGCGACGGGAGAGTTCGATTTGTCGCATTCGGCCTATTTCAAGCACGTTGAGCAAAGCGGTTTTGTGTCCGACTTCAGCACTCACGCAGACCGCATCGCCACCATACGCCGCGTCCACAAGGAGCACGGCGTCATTGTTGATACCCACACCGCCGACGGCATCAAGGTGGCGCAGGGGTTTCGCGAACCGGGCGTGCCAATGCTTTGCCTGGAGACCGCGCTGCCGGCCAAGTTCGCTGAAACTATCCTGGAGGCGCTCGGATGCGCGCCGGAGCGCCCGGTCGGTTACGAGAATATCGAGGCGTTGCCGCAACGGGTCGAGCTTATGCAAGCCGATGTGGCAGCG
>CAMDRY010000003.1 GCA_945906975.1 Bordetella parapertussis
CTCCTCGGATGTTTCAGGGGCAATTGCGCCGGGCCACCTTGGGCCCCGTCAGTCTGGCTGTCACATGTAGATTTTGTATTCAAACGTGCTCCTGCGTCAAGGCGACGGGTCATACTTTCAGGGATTTATGTTTAATGACAACATATTGCGTTGCAACAAGGGCATCTAGACATTGTGCTTTTTTGAATGCAAAATGACGCAATGGATCAGCAACTGCCTGAAAAAATCGCCCGCCGTCTGCTGCATGAGGACGTCGCCGACCGTTTGCGCGATCTGATCGTGCAGGGCGATCTTCGCCCCGGATCGCGCCTTAACGAGCGGGTGTTGTGCGGGCAATTGCATCTTTCACGCACCCCGCTGCGCGAGGCCTTCAAGACCCTCGCCTCCGAAGGGCTGGTGACGCTGCACCCGGATCGTGGCGCCAGCGTGACGCCCCTCACCGTTGAGTTGGTGCGCCACATGTTCGAGGTCATGGGTGCGCTCGAAGCCCTTGCCGGCGAGCTTGCCTGCCGCAACAGCAGCGATGTCCAACTAAATGAAATTCGTGCGTTGCACTACCAGATGCTGGTGCATCATGCGCGCGGCGAACTGGCGGAGTATTTTCGCTATAACCAGCAGATTCACAACAAGATCGTCGAAGCAAGCGGCAATCCGGTGCTGGCGCAGACTTACCGCGGTCTCAACGCCCATGTGCGCCGCGCGCGCTACATGGCCAATCTGTCGGTTGAGCGCTGGGACCGCGCGGTCAAAGAGCACGAGGGCATCATCAACGCCTTGTCCGCGCGCAACGGTGCGCTGCTGCAATCTTTGTTGCGCGAGCATCTGGGGCAAAAAATGCTCGCCGTCCTTGCCGCCCTTGCAAAACCGGACTGACGCGACGCCGCAAGGTGTTCACTATTTTTGAAAAGCCCTGAAAGTCAAACATGACTGAAGCCCTGAATATCGATGTCATCTCCGACGTGGTCTGCCCCTGGTGTTTTGTTGGCAAGCGCCGGCTCGAAGCCGCCTTGGCGCTGTATGCGCAAAAACATCCCGACCGCCCCGCCCCGGTGGTGCACTGGCATCCCTACCAGCTCAACCCGGATCTGCCCAGGGAGGGCATCCCGCGCAAGGAGTACATCGCGCAAAAATTTGGCGGGCGGCCGTACCCGAACGAACGGCTTGAATCGGTGGGTGCGCCGCTGGGTATTGCTTTCGCCTTCGACAAAATGCTGCGCCAACCCAACACCCTTGCAGCGCACAGCCTGATCGCCCGCGCCGCGCATATTGGCCGCCAGGCGGAAATGAAAGAGGCGTTTTTGCGCGCCTACTTCCTCGAGGGCGCCGACCTCACCGATGACGCCGTGCTCTCGGGCATCGCGCAGAGCGCCGGCATGGACAAGGACGAGGCCGAAGCCTGCCTCGATAGCGAAGAAGCGCGCGACCTGGTCTCCCAAGAGGAAGACAGTGCGCGGCGCATCGGCGTCGAAGGTGTGCCCTTTTTCATCTTTAATCGCAAAGTCGGTGTCTCCGGCGCCCAGGAAGCCGAAGCCCTGCTCGGCGCAATGGAAGAATCGGAAAAGGCGGAGGCGCCGGACTGAGCCTTGGAACCAATTTAAATGACTTTTTTATTTTCATTGCGAGGAGCGAAGCGACGAAGCAATCTTGTCGATCAGCACGACGCTGCGCGGTATCCACGAGATTGCTTCGCTGCGCTCGCAATGACATCCCCAGCGGCAATGACATCGACCTATCTTGCTTGTAATGGGCTTTTAGCCTGAACCGCAACGATGAACGCACCCGCCTCCCCCGTAACCCGCGCACGTGCGCCGGCCTCGCGCAGCGCGCTCGCCGGGCGACTGCGCCGCGAAGTCCGTGGCCAGGTTTTGTTCGACTCGGCCAGCCGCGGGCGCTATTCCACAGACGCCTCCATCTACCAGATCGAGCCCATCGGCGTGGTGGTACCGCAAAGTGAAGAGGACGCGCTGATCGCGCTGCAGATCGCGCGTGAAGAAGGCGTGCCGGTATTGCCGCGCGGTGCCGGCACCTCGCAATGCGGCCAGACGGTCGGCGCGGCGCTGGTCATCGACACCAGCAAGCATCTCAATCGGTTGCTCAAGCTGGATGTGGCCACGCTCAGCGCCGAGGTGGAGCCGGGGCTGGTACTGGACACCTTGAACGCGCAGCTGCGGCCGCACGGGCTGTGGTTTCCGGTGGACGTGTCCACCAGCGCGCAGGCGACGCTGGGCGGCATGGCCGGCAACAACTCCTGCGGCTCGCGCTCAATACGTTACGGCAACATGGTGCACAACGTCAGCGCCATCGACGCCGTGCTGGCCGATGGCGCGCAATACCGTTTCGGTCCCGCCGCGGAACTGGCGCAGGCGACCGGCGGCTTTAGAAAAATCGCCGATGGTATCCTTGGCATCATCAACAGCAATGCCGCCGAAATCGAGGCGCGCTGGCCCAAGGTGCTGCGTCGCGTGCAGGGCTACAACCTCGACATGGCTGGCGCCAATTTCGCGCACCTGCTGGTCGGTTCCGAGGGCACGCTCGCCTGGTCGCGCCGCCTGCACCTCAAGCTGTCGCCGCTGCCGCGACACAAGACCCTCGGTGTATGCCACTTCCCGACTTTTCACAAGGCCATGGACGCGGCCCAACACATCGTCAAACTCGGACCCGCGGCGGTGGAACTGGTCGATCGCACCATGCTGGGCCTCGCGCGCGACAACGCCGCGTTCCGCCCCACCGTCGATAAATTTCTCGTCGGTGAGCCCGATGCCGTGCTGCTGGTTGAATTTGCCGGTGACGACGCGGCCGGGCAGCTCGCCGCCCTGAAACAATTGGTCGAGCTGATGGGCGATCTGGGCCTGCCCGGCAGTGTGGTCGAGATCCCCGATGCGAGCCTGCAAAAAGACGTCTGGGAAGTGCGCAAGGCCGGCCTCAACATCATGATGTCGATGAAGGGCGACGGCAAACCGGTCTCCTTCATTGAAGACTGCGCCGTGCCGCTGGAGCACCTGGCCGAATACACCGCGCGCCTTAGCGCGGTGTTTGAAAAACATGGCACGCGCGGCACCTGGTACGCGCACGCTTCGGTCGGTACGCTGCATGTGCGGCCCATTCTCGACATGCGCGGCGACGGCGCGGCCAAGATGCGCGCCATCGCCGAAGAGGCCTGCGCCATGGTGCGCGAATACAAGGGTGCCTTCTCGGGCGAACATGGCGACGGCCTGGTGCGCTCCGAATGGATAGCGCCCATCCTGGGCGAAAAACTCACCGCGGCGCTGGCCGAGGTTAAAGATCTGCTCGATCCGCGCGGCCTGATGAACCCGGGCAAGATCGTGCGCCCTTCAAAAATGGATGACCGCGCCCTGTTTCGTTTCAAGCCCGGCTATGCAGCGGCGAAGTTCGACGCGGCGCTCGACTGGTCGGACTGGAATTCGCCCGGCGCGCAAAGCCAGGGGCTCGCCGCAGCCGTGGAGATGTGCAACAACAACGGCCATTGCCGCAAGTTCGACGCCGGCACCATGTGCCCTTCCTTCCGCGCCACCGGCGACGAAAAAGACCTCACGCGTGGCCGTGCCAACACGCTGCGCCTGGCACTCTCGGGCCAGCTTGGCGGCATGCACGCAAAGGATGCGCTCGCCTCGGCCGAGTTGCACGAGGCCATGGATCTGTGCGTCGGTTGCAAGGGCTGCAAGCGCGAATGCCCCACCGGCGTGGACATGGCCAAAATGAAAATCGAAGTCGCGCATCACTGGCATGCGCGTCACGGCTGGTCTTTGCGCGAGACCCTGGTCGCACACCTGCCGCGCTACGCGCCGCTGGCGCGCGCCTTGTCGCCGCTAGTCAATGTGTTGCAAGAGCTGGGCAAAGGCTGGCTGGGCTTTGCCGCGCAACGCTCCCTGCCCAAATGGCGGCGTGATGCCTTCCATCTTGATGCCCACGCCGTCACGGGACAAGCCGCCCCGGCCGCCCTCGCCGCGACAATCGCAAAGGAGGTGGTGCTGCTGGTCGACACCTTCAATAACTATTTTGAACCGGACAATGCCCGCGCGGCGCTGGCGGTGCTGCAAGCGGCCGGTTATGCGGTACAAATCGCCCGGGCGGGTGAGGGCGAAAGGCCGCTTTGTTGTGGCCGTACTTATCTTGCTGGCGGCATGGTCGATCAGGCGCGCGCCGAAGCGCGGCGCACGCTCGATGCACTCAAGCCCTATGTTGAACGCGGCGTGCCGGTGGTGGGCTTAGAGCCCTCCTGCCTGCTCACCTTGCGCGATGAGTTTCGTTCGCTGTTGCCGGGTCCCGATGGCGCAGCCCTCGCCGCCAAGGCCATGCTGTTTGAGGAGTTCCTGGCCGCCGAAAACAAGGCCGGCAAGCTCAGGCTCGAACTCAAGCCCTTGCAACAAACCAAGGCTTTGCTGCACGGTCACTGCCACCAGAAAGCCTTCGGCGCAATGCCGGCTGTGCAGCAGGTGCTCGGTCTGGTACCCGGACTTAAAGTGGACACGGTGGAATCGAGCTGCTGCGGCATGGCCGGTGCGTTCGGCTATGAGGCCGGCCACTATGATGTGTCGATGAAAATGGCCGAGGCGTCCTTGTTGCCCGCGATGCGCAAGGCCGATGCGCAAACCCTGCTGGTTGCCGACGGCACCAGCTGCCGCCATCAGATCCACGATGGTGCGCAAAAAGATGCGGTGCACGTGGCCCGGGTATTGCAGCGCGCCTTGCCTTAGGCCGCGTCCGGTTCTACGCCTGGCGCTGAGGTAAAAGGCTGGAAATGCCCGACTGGTGCGGGTTTGCGGGTGATTTGCGTGGCGGGTTCCGCCGCCCGCAGGCGCCCCACGTCGCGCTTAGGCCGGTGTCTGCGCCGCTGTTTCTCTGATAAGCCGTTCCAACGCGTCTATTTTCAGTGGTTTGTAGTGCACGGTGACGCCGCGTTTGGTCATGCTGCGCATCAATGCCGGATTGGTGTCGCCGGTGATGATGCCTGCCGGTAGTTCTGCGCCGAATACCGCGCGCACGGCATTGATTACATCGAAACCGGTTTCCCCCGCGCTGAGGCGGTAATCTGAAATGACGACGTCCGGTGTCTGTTCGCCCAGGTGCCGCAGCAGTTCTGCGCCGCTGGCTGTGGCGAACACCACGTGGCCCATGGCCTCGAGCGCGCGCACCAGCGCCAGGCGTACCGGGGTGTTGTCATCGACTAGCGCAACGATGCGCGATTGCGTCGCCGGTGGCGCCGTCAGAGGTGGTGTCGGCGGCGCGAGCGGCTGTCCCGGCGGGAGCTCCACGGCGAACATCGAGCCGCGGCCAGGTTTGGAGCGCACGCGGATCTGCAGGCCCAGCAACGTCGCCGCCTTGGCCACGATGGCAAGACCGAGGCCGCTGCCGCTGCTGCGGGATTGGTCACCCAACTGCCTGAACTCTTCAAAAATGATGTCTGTGCGATCTGCGGGAATGCCGATGCCACTATCCCAGACCTCGACCCAGCGTTTGCCCTGATGGCGCCGGCAGGCAATCAGTACCCCGCCCTTTTTTGTGTAGCGGATGGCATTGGTGATGAGGTTTCCGATTATGCGGAACAAGAGTGCATGGTCGGTATGTGTGAACGTTTCGCTGGGCCGCAGGCGCAGTCGCAGACCCTTGAGCGAGGCTTCGGCGGTATTGATTGAAACGAGGCTGGTGAGCAGTTCCTCTATGGCGAAGTCGGACGGTCTGGATGTGACAACGCCGGCATCGAGTTTGCTTACATCCAGCAGATCGGTGAGCAGATCGGACATGCTGTTGGCGCAGTCGTTAATGTGGCCGGCCAGTTCGGCGGCACCCGACGGGGCTGCGCGTTGCAGGGCGGCAACGTATAAAGACAGGGCCGCCAGCGGCTGGCGCAGGTCGTGGCTCGCCGCCGCGAGAAAGCGCGATTTGGCATTGTTGGCGCTGTCGGCTCGGGCTAGGGCGGCGTTCAGCGCTGTTTCGCTACGTTTGCGTTCGCTGATATCGCGCACAAATGCGCAGTTGAGTTCCTTGCCGTCGAGCTGTACGCGATTGGTGGTTATTTCCACCGGGAACGTGGTTCCGTTCTTGGCGCGATGTGTGGTTTCGAATTTCAGTGCGCCGAGCAAGCCGATTTTGGTGAAACGCGCCTGCCATGCCACAGGAGAGAAGTCGGCAACCGGATTTATGTCTTTGATATGCAATCGCAAAAATTCTTCATGCGTGTAACCGTAGAGACGACAGGTGGCCTGGTTTAAGTCGATGATGCGGCCTTCCGATGTTATCCAGAAGAGCGCGTCGTGGGCCGCATCGACGCTGATCCTGGCAAGGCGCAGAGCTTCTTCCGCGCGCTTGCGCGCCGTGATGTCCGTGGCCATGCCGATCATGCGCAGGGGCCGGGCATTTGCGTCGCGCTTGACGACGATGCCGCGTCCCTGCATCCATTTGACGCTGCCATCGGCGCAGAGCAGGCGATGTTCGCAGGCGTAGCGCGGGGTTTTGCCATCGAGGTGTGCCTGCATTGTGGCAAGCACGCGGGTCTTGTCGTCGGGGTGGATGTGATTGCCCCACTGTTCGAAATCGGTCAGCTCCCGGGCATCACGCACACCGCAGAACTCCTGCCATTTTTTGGAACGGTAGATGGCGCCATCGACCATATTTTTGTCCCACAGGCCGTCGCCGGCCTCCTCGACGGCGGACTTCCAGCGGTATTCGCTTTCTTCGAGCAAGTGTTCCCGCTGCCTGATTTTTTCGGTCAGGTGGTGGGCGATGTGTGTTGCATGGGCACGGGTCCTGATTAAGGACAGCATCAGCGCGAACAGTAGCGCGCTGAGAGACAGGCCGCCCGCCACGGCCGCCCAGGCGAAGGTGTAATTGATTCTGCTGGAGCCACCGGGAAGGTCAAAGCTAAGCCGCCACGTCGTGTCGCCGTAACGAATTTCCCGCTGCTGGTAGAACAGCGAGCCGGCATCCTGGGTGTTCGCAGGCGCACTGTCGAACAACAGGGTTGCGGCCGTGGCTTTGCTGCCGTCGTAGATGTGCAGATCAATGTCATATTCGTTGTGCTTACGCCATTGCTCGAGGATGCCGTCGAGGAATTCGCCAAACCGGTAGGGCGTGAAGGCCCAGCCGAGCAGCTCTTTGCGGCGTTGCTCGATGCCGTCCGAAGCCTTGCGCGTACGGTAGACGGGCACATACATCAGGACCCCGACCTGGGTGGGCTCTTCGGCCGATGAAGTCAGGTTCAGCTTTCCCGATAGCGTCGCCTCACCGCTGTCGCGCGCGCGCTCAAGCGCCGCCCGCCGCACTGGCTCGGCCAGCATGTTGGTTCCGATCAGGCTTTGGTTGCGGGCGTGGAAGGGTTCGAGAAAGACAATCGGCGCGTAGGCATCACGCGCTTCAGGCGCGAGCCTGGCAAAACCGATGCGCTGCAGGCCGCGAATGTTTTGGCTCGCGCGCAGCCGTTCAAAGTAGGCGTGCCATTCCTCGCCGGAGACCTCGCCTGTTTTGGCGAATAGTGCGGCGCCCCCCTGGAGCGCGAGCGCGTGCACGGCAAGGAGTTCTTCAATGCCGCGCACAACCTGGTCGCCGGCAAAGGCAAAGCGCTTTACCGTTTCGGCTTCGATTCCCCGTTTGACATTCAGGCTGATGAGGGTCGTTGCCAGCAGGCTGGCGCAGAGCAAGACCCAGGCCGGCCAAGTCTGCCTGAGATGATGTGGCGTCAAAGCGTCACGCCAGCCGCAGCCCCAGCTTTGCCGAGGCGTAAATCGCCTCGGTGCGGCTGCTTACCCCCAGGGTGCGGAATGTCAGCGTGAGATGGGCTTTGACCGTCGCACCGGAAAGATTCAGCGATTTGGCGATGGCCTTGTTTGACTGGCCGGCGATCACGCCGCGCAATACTTGCATCTGCCGCGCCGTCAGGGCGGGCAACTTCGTTTGTGCTGTATTGGCCTCGGTCTGGGCGGGGAGGGGCGCGCTGTGCGGCCGCACCAGCGCCAGTGCCGTGACCGGGAGGTAAATGCCCTTGGCGAGCACCACCTTGAGCGCGTGGATGAGCAGTTCCGGCGTCGATGATTTGGGTATGAAGCCCAGCGCGCCGTGCTCGATCGCGTCGCGCACGATGCGCGGGTCGTCCTCCGCCGTTATGACGACGATCGCGGTGTCGGGGGCGGCTGCGCGCAGTCTATCCAGCGCACCCATGAACTGGATGCCCGGCAAATTCAGGTCCAGCAGCAGCAAATCGTAATGTGTGGTCTTCAGTCGATTGAGCGCATCTTCGCAAGTATTCTCCTCATCCATGCTTAGCGCATTGTCCAGCCCGTGGAGCAGGCAGCGCATACCGGCCGTGAATAGGGGGTGATCGTCAACGAGCAAGACATCCATGATCGGTATTGCTTTCTTGAAAGTGTTGTGTAAGTTTCTTGTAAATAGGACTTAATTTGGGGTCAAGAAAAAGTTACCGTTCGGCAGGGGGAAAGCCGCTGCGCGGATTGCGCCCTTGGGTAGGGACTTATTTGCGGCCAAAGGGCTTGGCCTGGCCGCGGTTGCCGGTGGTTTTAAGCAGGAATCTCGCTTCAGCGAATAACTTCTCCCGGCTGATTTGCGGTAAGGCGAAATAGGTCTCCAGCAGCTCGCGCTCCACGATGCCAAGCTCTTTCAACCGAACTATGGATTCCTCGCCCTTGGCCAGCCAACGTGCGCTGACATCGAACATGTCGGAGAGGCAGTAGAGGCGGTCAGCGCGGATATTCGCTGTTTCCGAGCCCAGCCAGTCGTAACAGCGCTGACGGCTGATGGGGATGTCCGGGTAACGGGCTTGCCAGAGTCCGTACAGCTTTACTGCCGCTTCTTTTGACGAGTCGATGCCCGCCCTGGACATGGCCGCCTTGATGCGTTTGCCGAAATGGCGCGGAACACCTTCTTTACGGGTTGTTCCGGCTTGTCCCAGCTTGGTTTGGCGTATTTTGCTTGTTAGTGCCATATCTTTCAGTGTACCCTGCCAAGACAATAATTAAGTAATGTAAAGCAAGAATTATAGATATTTTTTCTTGGGTTTTGTTTTTTCTGTGGCGCTGGCTGCTGGCACCGCTGTTGCGGCATGGGAGGCGCCACGCCCCGAATCCCGCAGCCTGCAGCCTGCACCTGGGTGTGATGCGCTATTGCGATGGCGGGAAGTTTGATTTTTGGCGGATATCGCAATCCGCGCGGACACGGATACTGAACGTGCGATTGAATCTACGGAATAAAAAGCGCGAAATTTTGCAATGGAAGAACGCGCCAACGAGTAACGATTGGGCCGGCCTGAACCGGCGTGATGAGGGGAGAGTAGCTTGAGCGGCGTTGACATGAGCGGTGCCAACATACTGTTGGGCGAGGGCAATCCGGATGATGCGGCGCTGACTTTGCAGGCGTTGCGCCAGAACGACGGCAAAATTGATCACCAGGTGTTTCACGTCGAAGACGGCATGCAGGCGGTGGAATTTATTTTTGGCACCGGTGCCTACGCCAATCGCGACACCATGAGCCGTATCAAAGTCGTCCTGCTCGATTTGAAGCTTCCAATGCTCGACGGTCTGGATGTCTTGCGCCGCATCAAAGGCGATGAACGCACCCGTAGCATCCCGGTGGTCATGCTTGCCCCATCGGCTGAGGTGCGCGATATGCGTGACGCCTACGCGCTGGGTGCTAACGGTTATGTCGTCAAGCCGGTGGGCTTCACCGAATACATGAAGCGGATCTCGGCGGTTTGCCTGTACTGGACGTCCCACAACCATTCCATCCTTCAATCGCCTGCGGCCTGATTCGGTCACAAGGCCGGTTGCGGTCTGCGTATTCGTTTTATTCGCCTGAATCGCACCCACGGCGGTGGTAACGCGGCAATGTGGCCATGTGTCGGGAAGGCGCAAGAGATGCGTGCGCGCATTCGGCAAAACCGCATCGGACACGCGAAGCCGCAAATGCCACGGCAAGTTCGCGGCGGGTTGCGCCACCTTGCGCTACCATGGCGCGGCGTAGACATCTGGCC
This sequence comes from Bordetella parapertussis, assembly GCA_945906975.1. The sequence continues at coordinate 9,998 of CAMDRY010000003.1, forward strand.
TAGTACGCGGCAATGAGTCCTGCTGGAAACGCCTGCCTCGCGCGGGTTTTCAGCCGATGAGCCAGCCACCCCCCGGCATTCGACATGACCCCCATCAGCTTAAGCATCAGTTTCAAGGATTTGTTCGATCACATCGGCGATGCGCGCATGAAGTTCAGCAAGCGCGCCGAGGCGCTTTCAGGCCAGGACGTGGAGTTGCGCGGCTATCTTGCCGCCATGCACGCCAATCCCAAGCAGATCGTTCTTGCCGGTGAGGCCGGGGTCTGCCCCGACTGCGCCGAATCGCCGGTGCCGTTCATCGACCTGCCCGCCTACGTGCCGCGCGGCGATTTGTTCGGCGCGCAAGCGGTGCGCCTCAAGGGCAGGCTCAAGTTTGGTTTTGAGATTGTGCCCGAGGGCTACGCCTCGTTCCTGCGCCTGGAAAACGCAGCCGTTTCGACCGGCCTTAATCCGGGATTTTTGCTTGCGGGCAAGCGCGCCTAAAACGACCCGAAACGACCCGAAACGCGCTAAGCGTCCCTGGCCTCCCCGGGCCCTTTGGCGTGCTATGGCGCGTCACCTCGGCTCAGACATCGATGGGCCGGACGGTGCGCGCGGCCCGGTGCAAGATGAGCATTTCTTGACAAGAGATGCGATTTGCATAGACCATAGCAACTAACCATTCAGTCCAATAACGGCGACCGTGCTCCTGCGCGGCCTGCCAACCAGGGATTTCTAGCGTGCGTATCGGCTGTGACATTGGCGGCACTTTCACGGATGTTGTCGCCGAACGGGCGGACGGCATGCTGTATATCAACAAGACGTCGACCACGCCAGATGATCCGGGCCGGGCCGTGGTCGAGGCCATCCGTGAGATTTTGCGCATTACCGGTGTTGCCGCGAAGGAAGTGACCGAAATCGTTCACGGCACCACAACGGCGTCGAACACGATTTTGCAAAAAGTCGGTGCGCGCACCGGCGTGCTGACAACGCGCGGCTTTCGCGACGTGCTCGAGATCGGCCGCATTCGCACGCCAACGATGTTTGACCTGGGCTGGTCAAAGCCCGAGCCGCTGTCGCCGCGGCGTTATCGTTGCGAGATCGACGAGCGCATTGCCGCCGACGGCTCGGTGGTGCGTGCGCTGGATCCGCAACAGGTGCGCCAGGTGGCGGCGTTTTTCGTCGCCGAAGGCGTCCAGGCGGTGGCGATCTGCTTTCTGAACAGTTACGCCAATCCGGTGCATGAGCTCGCCGCCAAGCTGATCCTCGAAGCGGAGTTTCCGCAGTTGCTGGTCACCGCGTCCTGCGAAGTGCTGCCCGAGATGAAAGAGTACGAGCGCACCAGCACCACCGTGGTCAATGCCTATATTTTGCCGGCCATGCGCGCCTATCTGGCTAATTTGCGACGCGATCTCACCGCAATCGGCATTACCGCGCCTATCCAGGTCATGGCCTCAAACGGCGGCATGATGGGTATCGCCGCAGCCAGCGGCAAGCCGGTTTTCGCCGTGTCTTCAGGCCCCGCCGGCGGGGTGACCGGATCAGCCCACCTTGGCCGCGTAACCGGCGATACCGACCTGATTGTGTTTGATATGGGAGGCACCACGGCCAAAGCCTCCATCATCGAGGCCGGCCTGCCTTCGCTGACCAACGAATATGAGTTTCGCGATGGCATCTCCTCGCCAAGCCGTTTCGTCAAGGGCGGCGGCTATGTGCTCAAGGTGCCGGCAATTGACATCGCCGAGGTTGGTGCGGGCGGCGGATCGGTGGCCGCGATCGATGCGGGCGGCCTGTTGTTGGTCGGGCCAGAGTCGGTGGGTGCGCATCCGGGTCCGGCCTGTTACCAGCTGGGCAACGAGCGCCCGACCGTCACCGACGCCAATATGGTGCTCGGCCTGCTCAATCCGTACGCGCTTGCCGGCGGAAGCCTGAAAGTCGATCCGCAGCTGTCAAACAAGGCTATAGAACGGCACATCGCATCCGGGCTGGGTTTGTCCCTGCTCGATGCGGCGCACGGCATTCGCCATGTCGCCAACGTTAATATGGCGCGGGCCATCCGTGCGGTGACGGTCGAGCGCGGGCGCGACCCGCGCGACATGACGCTGATCGCTTTTGGCGGCGGCGGGCCGGTGCACGCGGTGGATGTGGCGCGTTTGCTGGGTATCCGGCGGGTCATTGCGCCGGTGATGGCCGGTGTGTTTTGCTCGGCCGGGATGCTGGCAGCCGATGCCGGCCACGATTTTCTGCGCTCGGTGTTGCGCCGGATGGAGGGCTGCGATCCGGTGGCGCTGGAGGCGGTGGCCGAATCCTTGCGCCGCCAGGGGCTGGTGTCGCTGGCCGCCGAGGGTTATCCGGAGCACACCGTGACCTTCACGCTCAAGATCGACCTGCGCTATGTCGGGCAGTCGTCCGAACTGACCGTGCCGCTGCGCGCGGAACGCTTCGATGCGCCGGCGCTCGATGCGCTCAAGGCCGACTTCCAGCGCGCCTACCGCGAGACCTTCGGCTACGCCAATGACGAGCCCTTGGAACTGGTGAACCTGCGCTTGTCGGCGCGGGGCCGGCGCGAACAGCGCCTTGATTTTGCGCGCATACGCATGGGCGGGACGGCGCTCGCGGCGGCGACCGGCAGCCGGATGGTGAGTTTTTCACGCAACCAGGCGCCGGTGAAAACGCCGGTGCTGGCGCGTGCCGACATGCCGCTGACGCCGACGCCCGGACCGATGATCGTCGAGTCGTATGACACCACGGTGATCGTGCCGCCCGATGTGCTGGCGCGCGCCGATGCGGTGGGCAACATCATCCTTGATTTGCAAGGCACCGCCCCCGATGCAAAGGAGGTCACAGCATGAACGCACCGGCACCGGTCGGCATTCGCTCCGGGCTCGACCCGATCACCTTTGCCGTGGTCAAGAATGCGATGGACTCCATCGCCGACGAGGTTGCCTATACGGTGCTGCGCACCGCGCGTTCGGAGATCGTCAAGGACGTGATGGACTACTCGGCGGCGATCTGCGACCGGCACGGCCGCATGGTGGTGCAGGCCAAGACCATCGCGCTTCATCTGGGGGCGATACCCGAGGCAATGGCCTCGATGCTGTTGCTCTATGGCGAGGATCTCGCGCCCGGTGATGCGGTGATCCTCAATGACCCGTACCAGGGGGGCATGCACCTGCCCGACATCTTCATGTTCGTGCCGTTCTTTTACGAGGGCGGGCTCGAGGGTTTTTGCGTGGTGATCTGCCACCACACCGATGTCGGCGGACGTGTTCCCGGGTCCAATGCCAGTGACTCGACTGAAATTTTCCAGGAGGGCCTGCGTATTCCGGTGGTGAAGTTGTACGAGAAGGGGCGTATGAACGACATGCTTGAGCGCCTCATCGGCCTGAATGTGCGCCTTCCCGACCGGGTGCTGGGCGACCTGCGGGCGCAGTACGCCGGTGCGCAGGTGGGCGTGCGCGAACTGGGCAAGCTGTTTGCGCGCTATGGCCGGGACGCCACGCGGGTCTACCTCGAGGAAATGCTCGATTACGCCGAGCGCCTGACGCGCGCCGAGATCCGCGGCTGGCCCAAGGGCACCTTTCGCTTTACCGATTACATTGATGACGACGGCTTGTCGCCCGATCCGATCAAGATCAACGTCGCGATCACCGTGCATGAGGACAGGGTGAGCGTCGATTACACCGGTTCCGCGGCGCAGGTGAAGGCGGCGATCAACTCGACGCTGTCTTACACGCAGTCATGCACCTACCTGTCGGTGCGTTGTGCGCTCAAGGGCGATGTGCCCAACAACGCCGGCGTGTTCCGGGCGATTGAAGTTGTCGTGCCCGAGGGTTGCGTGCTCAATCCGCGCGAGCCGGCGGCGGTCGCGGCGCGCGCCCTCACCGGTTACCGTGTGTTTGACGCCATGCTGGGTGCGCTTGCGCAGATCGTGCCCGATCGCATTCCGGCCGCCGGCGAGGGCGGCAACACAGTGGTCTGCCTGTCCGGGCGCAAGCCCAATCCGGATGGCAGCGCATCGCCGTTTATTATTGTCGACATGATCTGCGGCGCCTGGGGTGCGCGCCCCGCGGCCGATGGCATAGAGGCCATCACCAACGCCTCGCAGAATCTTTCGAACACGCCGGTGGAGACGATGGAAGCGCAGCATCCGGTGCGCGTGGAGGCTTATGAACTGGTTGCCGATACCTGCGGCGCCGGAACCTGGCGCGGCGGGCTGGGCATACGGCGCAGCTACCGTTTGCTGGCCGATGAGGCTTTCATGCAGCTGCGCGCGGATCGCATCAAGTTTTCCCCCTACGGGCTCGAAGGTGGCGAGGCGGCGGCGCCGGCAAGCAACCTGCTCGGCGAGCCGGGTGCGCAAAAAGCCCTTCCGGGCAAGGTTACAATGTGGCTCAAGAAAAATGAGCTCATTACGCATACGCAGCCCGGCGGTGGCGGTTTCGGTGAACCATGGCAACGCGAACCGGCACGGGTTGCGCGCGATGTCTGGAACGGCAAGATCTCGTCCGCATTTGCGCGGGCGCGTCACGGCGTGGTGGTGGATCAGGCGAGCGGTGTTCTTGACGAGGCTGCGACGCGTGCGTTGCGCGCCGGCGGGAACGGCGCGGCATGAAAGTTGCATGAAACTGTGATGAAAACACGTATGACCGGCAGCGCAGAACGCATGCCGGCATGCATATATATTTCTTTGGCATTCACTTATTGGGGGGTCGTAATGAAGCGTACCGGATCAGGTTTGTTCAGGACTTTGTTGTCAGTGGCTCTGGCCGCCGCGTTGTCGGTTGCTGCGCCGGGCGCCAGTGCGCAGGCGCCCGAGAAAATCACCGTCAGGCTCGATTTCACGCCATGGGGCATCCAGGCCGCGCTGCACCTGGCCAAGAGCAAGGGCTGGTTCGCCGAGCAAGGCCTGGATGTGACCATAGAAGATGGCACCGGAACCCTGCCTGGCATCCAGCTGGTCGGTGCCGGCAAGATCGAGGTGGCGGCGGTGCAACTGGGGCCGATGGCGCTGGCGCGTGAAAATGGGCTGCCGGTGGTCGGCATCGCCGGTTTTGCACGGCGCGGAGACCTCGCGGTCATGGTCGATGCGGCGACCGGTCCCAAGAGTTTCAAGGAACTCGCCGGTAAAAAGTTTGTGTCCTTTACCGGCAGCCCCTGGGTGCCGTTCATCAAAAGTTTTGCCAAAGGCGCCGGCCTGAGCGAGGCCGACTTCGCCGTCACCATGGTGGCGCCGCCGGCAATGGTTTCGACCTATGCTTCGGGCAATGCCGACGGCTTCCTGTCGATGGCGCCTTTTGGCGTGCCACTGGTCGCCAAATCACGGCCGTCGCGCGCGCTGCTCGCCGGTGATGCCGGCATTGTGTTTCCCAGCTTCGGCCTGGTGTCGAACGAGGAAACGATCAAAAAACGCCCGGCGGTGCTCAAAAAACTGGTGCAGGTCAACATCCGCGCCTGGGACTACATCTACCAGAGCCCGGCCAATCTCGAGGAAGGCGTCAAGGCGATCATCAGCGAACGGCCGCAGGCCAAGCTTGACCCCGATCTGCTGCGCGGCCAGATCGTGGCTTACCGTGAATTTTTCGACACGCCCAACACCAAGGGCAAGCGCACCGGCTGGCAGTCGGAGGCCGACTGGGCCGCCGCGATCAAGTCGATGGAAGCCGCCGGCGCCATCAAGCCGGGCCGCAAGCCGTCCGACTATTACACCAACCAGTTTGTCGACTGAGCGGGCGCGAAGAGCAAGCGCAAAGACAATATTCAGACAACATCCTAATAACATCCAGATAACATCTGCGTAAAAACGCCACACCGATGGCGATGGCTTTGAGATCGAGGGGGTGCACGCCGCATCCCCTCGTTTCTTGGCTTGTCGCCGGCGCAGATGCCGCAGCCGAAGCTCCATGACATAACGAAACATGGCAACCCCCGAAAAATACATAAACATCGACCGGCTCGAAAAAACCTACGCCTCGCCGCGCGGCCCGGTCAAGGCGCTCGAGGCGATCTCGCTCGATATCGCGCAGCACGAGTTCGTCAGCGTTCTGGGCCCCAGCGGGTGCGGCAAGAGCACGCTGCTCAAATGCCTCGCCGCGCTGGAGGGCATTTCCGGCGGCTCGATATCGATAGGCGGCGTTCCGGTCGCCGGTCCGCCCGAGAACATGGGCATCGTGTTCCAGCGTGATGTGCTGCTCGACTGGCGGACGGTTCTGGACAACGTGCTGATCACCGCGGAGTTTCGTGACCTGCCGCGCGCCTCCTATGTGGCGCGGGCGATGCAACTGTTAAAGCTCTTTGGCCTTGAGGAATTCGCCAACCGTTTTCCGTGGGAGTTGTCGGGAGGCATGCGCCAGCGTGCGTCGATCTGCCGCGCCCTGCTGGTTGACCCCGAACTGCTGCTGATGGACGAACCCTTTGGTGCACTTGATGCGATGACCCGCGATGAGCTCAATTTGGAGCTGCAGCGTATGTGGACCGAGACGCGCAAGACGGTGCTCTTTATCACGCACTCGATCACCGAGGCGGTCTACCTGTCCGACCGCGTGGTGATGATGTCGCGCAACCCCGGCCGGATTGCCGAGATCATCAGCATCGATTTGCCGCGCCCGCGCGCGCTGTCGGTGCGTGAAACGCCCGAGTTCGGGCGCTACACGGCGCATATCCGCGAAATATTCACGGCAATGGGGATTCTCAAGGATGGCTGACATGGGCTCATGGTGGAATCGCAGCGAGCGCTTCCGCTCGGTGGTGCTGGTGCTGGTCGCGATGGTCGCGCTGTGGGAGGCGCTGTGCTGGGCGCTGAAAATACGGCCGTTCATACTGCCGGCACCCAGCCTGGTGCTGAAGGATTTCATCTCCGACCCAGGCTATTTTCTGAAGCACAGCGGCTATACGCTGCTGATCACCTCGGTCGGTTTTATCGTCGCGGTGATCCTCGGTATCGCCTGCGCCGTGGGCATCGTCTATTCGAAACTGCTCGACCGCATCCTGTCGGCGGTGCTGGTGTCGCTGAACGCCGTGCCGAAGGTCGCGCTCGCGCCGTTGTTCGTGATCTGGCTGGGGACAGGCACCGAGCCCAAGATCGCCATTTCCATCATGATCGCGATCTTTCCCATCGTCATCGACACGGTGCTCGGACTGAAGTCGGTCGACCCGGAGATGCTCAACCTGGCCAAGTCCTGCCGCGCCTCCCCCTTCAAGATCCTGATGAAGATCCGCTTTCCCAATGCGTTGCCGTCGATATTCGCCGGCATGAAGGTGGCGATTTCGTTTTCGCTGGTTGGCGCCATCGTCGGTGAATTCGTCGCCGGCTCGATCGGCCTTGGCCACATCATCTTGCTCAGCCAGGGCAACTTCGACACCCCGCGCGTGTTTGTCGCCCTCACGCTACTCGCGTTGCTCGGTACGATCCTGTTCTACATGATCGATGTGGCCGAGTCGCTGCTGCTGCCCTGGCATGTTTCGCAACGCAGTGTTCACGGCGATGTGCCGGTGGTGCAAGGCGGTTTGTAGCCCGCAAGGGCGCTACCGCGGATTACGCACAGGATTACGCAACAACAAGGACCTCCCGCTTGAAACCGCCGAAATTTGCCTATCACGCCCCCGAACAACTGGACGAAGCCGTGCAGTTGCTCGAGCGTTACGCCGGAAACGCCCGCCTGCTCTCGGGCGGCCAGAGCCTTATACCGATGCTCAACTTTCGCCTGTTCGTGCCGGAGGCGTTGATCGACCTGCGTCGCGTACCCGGGTTGGCGGACATTCGCATTGATCAGGACACGCTTCACATCGGCGCCATGACGCGCCAGCGCGCGGCGGAAAATTCCGGCCTCATTGCAAGCAAGCTGCCGCTGATGACCGAGGCGCTGGGTTGGGTGGGCCACCTGCCGACGCGTTCGCGCGGGACCATAGGCGGGTCGATCGCCCATGCTGATCCGAGCGCCGAGCTGCCCATGACGCTGCTGGCGCTGGATGGCGTGGTCGTCGCGCGCGGCCTTGCCGGCGAGCGCACCATCGCCGCTGATGAGCTGTTCAGTTCATTTTTCAGCACAACGCTGGCGCCGACGGAAATTCTCTGCGCGGTGCGCATTCCGGCGATGAACACGCATTGCGGCTTTGCCGTGGAGGAATACGCCAGGCGCAAGGGTGATTTCGCCATTGTCGGGATGGCCGCGGTGCTTGAGGGTAAGGATGGAAAATGCACGCGCGCAAGATTGGTGAGCGCGGGTATAGGCGGCCGACCGGTGCGCCTGCGCGCGGCTGAGGATCTGTTGCTCAAAAACGGCGTGGATGCCGGGAGCATCAGCACGGCGTCACGTGCGGTGATGGAGGCCGTGGAGCCTACCTCCGACCCGAACGCTTCGGCCGACTACCGCCGGCACCTTGCCGGGGTTCTGGCCGAGCGTGCGCTGCTGCGCGCAGCCAATATGCTCAAGGAGTCACATCATGGATGATCTGGTTGATATCAAGCTCACAGTGAACGGCGAGGCGCGTCAGGGTAGGTGCGAGCCGCGCAAGTTACTGGTCGATTTCATCCGCGAGGACCTGGGCCTGACCGGGACCCACGCCGGCTGCGAGCACGGGATTTGCGGTGCCTGCACCATTCTTTTTGACGGCGAGGCCGCGCGTTCCTGCACCACGCTTGCAGTGCAGGCCGATGGCGCGGAGATCATGACGGTGGAGGGTCTTGCCAACGGGGAGCGCCTGCATCCGCTGCAGCAGGCTTTTCATGAGCATCACGCGCTGCAGTGCGGATTCTGCACGCCGGGCATGCTGATGACCGCGCTGGATTTGCTCAACACCGTGCCAAACCCGACGGAGGCACAGATTCGCGAGGGCATGTCTGCGGTGATCTGCCGCTGCACCGGCTATCAAGGCATCGTCAACGCGGTTTCAGCCGTGGCGGCGGCGCAAAATGTCTAGCCCGGGCGTAAACAAAGGCTTTGTCGGGCAGTCGGTGCCGCGCCGGGAAGATCACCGCCTGTTGCGCGGCCAGGGCCAGTACATCGCCGATTTCACGCTGCCCGGAATGTTGCATGTCGCATTCGTGCGCAGTTCGGTGGCGCATGCGCGCATCAAATCGGTCGATCTCAGCCGCGCTGCCGCGGCACCTGGCGTGCGCTTTGTCATGAGCGGGCTTGAGTTGGCGAAAGAAATTCCTCCGGTCCAGGACCAGCAGCTGCCACTGCCGCGCAAGTGGCGCACGACGGTGCCGCACAAGATTTTTGACCCGCGCCAGCCCTTGCTTGCCTGGGACAAGGTGCGCCACGTCGGCGAGGCGGTGGCGGTGATCGTCGCCGACAACCGTTATCTTGCCGAGGATGCGGTCGATCTGGTGAGCGTCGATTATGAGTTTCTCGACGCCGTGGTCGATGCGGAGGCCGCGCTTGGCGCAGCTGCCGCCGTGCTGCATGAACAGAACGGTACCAACCTGCTGGCTGAATTTTCCGTTGCCAAGGGCGATGTGGCGGGTGCCTTTGCTACAGCAAAACAGACGCTGAAGCGGCGCTTTTACCATCACCGATATGCCGGCATTCCGATGGAATGCCGCGGCGTCGCCGCGATGCATGAGGCGCGAACCGGCGCTGTCACGATCTGGTCTTCGACGCAGGTGGTGCACTGGGTCCGGCGCGAGGTCGCCCTTACGCTGGGCATGTCCGAGGCACGGGTGCGCTGTGTTGCGCTGGATGTGGGCGGCGGATTTGGCACCAAGGGCCACGTCTATCCGGAGGATTTGCTGCTGCCCTACCTGGCGCGGCGCATTGGCCGCCCGGTCAAATGGATAGAGGACAGGCGCGAGCACCTGCAAAGCGCCTGTCATTCCCGCGACCAGATCCATGACGCCGAAATCGCGTTCGACGCTTCGGGGAAAATCCTTGCATTCCGCGATTCGATGATCATGGACTGCGGTGCCTGGAACCCGGTGGGCATCGGCATTCCGTACAATACCGCCTCGCACCTCATCGGCCCGTACAAGATGGAGCATTTTTCCGTGCGTGCGCGCGTGGTAGCGACCAACAAGGTTCCCAATGCGCCCTATCGCGGTGCCGGCCGACCCGAGGCGGTGCAGGTGGTCGAACGCCTGATGGACTTGATCGCGCGCGAGCTTGGCGTGGAACCGGCCGCGGTGCGCCGGCGCAACCTCGTCACCGCCGCCGATATGCCCTATGCCGCGGGCATTCCCTACCGCGACGGCCAGCCCATTGTTTATGACAGCGGCGACTACCCACTTGCGCTGGAGAAGGTGTTGGCGGAAATCGGCGGAATCGACGCTTTCCGGGTGCGCCAGCGCGCCGCCCGCGCCGAGGGGCGCCACCTTGGCCTCGGCCTTGGTATGTACACCGAGGGTACCGGCGTCGGTCCTTTTGAGGGTGCCACGGTGCGCGTCGACCCGAGCGGCAAGATTTATGTTTCGGCCGGATCATGCCCGCAGGGCCAGGGCATGGAGACGATTTTCTCCCAAATCACCGCCGACCTGTGGAAGGTCAATCCGGAAGACGTGATCCTTTCACTCGCCGACACCGCCGCCATCCCGATGGGTTTTGGCACCATCGCCAGCCGTTCCACGGTAAACCTGTCGGGTGCGATACATGTTGCGAGCGAGCGCCTGCGTGGCAAGACCTTCAACATCGCGGCAAACATGCTCGAGTGCGCGGCCACCGACCTGGAGTTGCGCGACGGACGCGTCGGTGTTGTCGGCGTGCCCGATATGTCGGTGACGCTCGCCGATGTGGCGCGCGCATCGCGCCCCGGGTGGGATCATCAGCGTCCGGAGGGCGTTGATGCCGGGCTCGAGGAAACCTACTACTGGGAGCCCGCCACGGTCACCTGGGCTTACGCCGCGCATGCGGTGATTGTCGATGTCGATGTGCGCACCGGGCATGTGAAGCTCGAAAAATACGTCATCGCCCATGATTGCGGTGTGGTGGTCAATCCGATGCTCGCCGAGGGGCAGATCATCGGCGGCGCGGTGCAGGGCATAGGCGGTGCGCTGTTCGAGGGCTTTAATTACGATTCCGAGGGCCAGTTGCTTACCGGTTCATTCATGGACTACCTGCTGCCCACGGCAAGTGATGTACCTGAGATTACGGTGCTGCACTACGAATCACCGTCGCCGTTGAATCCGCTTGGCGTAAAAGGGCTTGGCGAAGGTGGCGCGATCGCGCCGCCGGTGGCCATTGCCAATGCGGTCTGCGACGCCTTGTCGGAGTTTCGCGCCGAGTTCAATTCAACGCCCATCACGCCTGAGGATGTGATTCGCGCCGCGCGCAAGGCCGCCTGAGCCGGCGTTTGCCGGCTTGCTCCCTTCCTGGCTTCCCCGATGCGGGTTTATCCGGGGTCGGGCACGGGCAGGCGCTGTGAGCGTCCGGGCATCGCTGCGACGTAGGCCGGACGCGCCTTGATGCGGTGAATCCAGTCCCGGATCGCCGGTTTATCGTCCCACATGCCGGCATAGCGCAACCATTCGAGCCGGTCGATAAACGGCGAGACGGCGATGTCGGCCAGCGAAAAATGCCGGCCGGCAAACCACGGCACGCTCGTAAGCCTGTTCTCCATGCGTGTCAGCGCCTTGTCCATGATCTGTCGCGCCGCTTCAACGGCGGGGAGATCCGCCGGCGCGCCGCCGACGGACGAACGTAGCTTGTCCGCCTGCACCTTGCTTGGCGCGGCTGCGATGCGTTGGTTGACGACCTCGCGCGGCAGCTTGGCGAACGCATGGCGCATCATCAGTTGGTAGGTGGGCATTTTCACCGCCGGATGCAGTACATCGTCCTGGAACTTTACCCAGATGCGCATGTGTGCCCGTTCCAGCGGATCTTCCGGGGTTAGCCTGACGTCCTGGAAAACCTCGTCGAGGTATTCGTTGATAACGGTCGATTCGGTGATGATGTGACCGTCGTGCATCAGCGTGGGTACGACCCCGTTGGGGTTGAGCGCGAGATAGTCCGGATGCAGTTGTTCGAGTTTTTGCAGATCAATGACACGGCCAGCCCAGGGCAGGGCTTTTTCCGCCAGGCAAAACCGCACCTTGATGCAGCAAAAGGCATCCCAGTCGTGATAGAGGGTCAGCATGTTATGGCCTTCGTTGGTGGCATGCTGGCGCGCCCAGATGCTTGCTCAGGCGCGCGACCGGGGACTTGGCTTGCGTTTGGCCTGCTTCTCGATGTTGCAAAGGTAGGAGAGCACCATTTCAGGCACATGATCGAGCCGGCGTTTCATGCGCGGGGCGCTCGTCAGGTCGATGTCGAGCACGGTCGAGAGCGTGTAGCGGTTGGACACAAAATACGAGGCGAGGCCGGAGATCGAGATGTAAAGATCGGCCCAGTCGGCGTCGGCGCGGAACACGCCCTGCTGCTTGCCTTCGCGCAGCAGGCGTTTGAGGGTGCCGATGAGCGGATTGAACATCGCGCCGATGACCTTCGATTTGCGGATGTGCTTGGCCTTGTGCAGGTTCTCGGTCGACAAAAGGCTGATGAAATTGGGTTCTTCGGCAAAGTGCCGCACCATGTGCAGTACCAGGGTGCGCATGTCGCCGCTCGGATCGCGCCCGGTCAGCGTCACCTCGTTCTGGCGCGTGCGCATCGAGGCATAGGCGCGCTCCATGACCTCGATGAACAGCGCCTCCTTGCCGTCAAAGTAATGGTAAAGCAGGTTCTTGCTCATGCGGCAGCGCTTGACGATGGCGTCGATGCGCGCCCCGTCGTACCCGCGCGCGGCGAATTCTTCTGTGGCGAGCGCAAGGATGCGCTCGCGCGTGCGGTGCGCATCGCGCACGCGGGGTGCGCCGGCTGTTGCCATGGGGTCCTGGGGCGTTCTGCTGCGGGAAGGGGCGGTGCCGTTTCCGGCCGGTTAGTCGAGCGCGTTGAGTATGCCGCCGATCATGTCGATGATGGTGCCGATCTGCTCGCGCTCGACGATTAGTGGTGGTGATAGCGCGATGATGTCACCGGTCACCCGGATCAGCAGGCCCGCCTCAAAAGCGCGCACCAGCGCGTCGTAGCCGCGGGTGCCGGGGCGCCCGGGTCGCGATTCGAGTTCTATCGCGCCGATAAGGCCGCTGTTGCGGATGTCGATCACGTGTTTGTGCGAGCGCAGCGAATGCACCGCGTCTTCCCAGAATTTTTCCAGGCCGGCGCAGCGCTCGAACAGCTTCTCGTTTTCATAAATGTCCAGCGTGGCGAGGGCGGCGGCGCAGGCCATCGGATGCCCGGAGTAGGTGTAGCCATGGAACAACTCGATCATGTTCTCCGCACCCTGGACGATGGCATCGTGGACGAACGAGCGCGCGGCGACCGCCCCCATCGGGATGGTGCCGTTGGTCAGGCCCTTGGCCGTGGTGACCATGTCCGGCAGCACGCCGAAATAGTCCGCCCCGAGCGGCTTGCCCAGGCGCCCGAAGCCGGTGATCACTTCGTCGAATATAAGCAGGATGCCGTGCTTTTCGGTGATCGCGCGCAGCCGCTCCAGGTAGCCTTTGGGCGGCACCAGCACGCCGGTGGAGCAGGCGATCGGTTCGACGATTACTGCGGCGATGGTTGAGGCGTCGTGCAGGGCGACGAGGCGCTCGAGCGCCTCGGCGAGCTCGGCGCCGTGTTCGGGCGTGCCGCGGCTGAAGGCGTTGCGCGCCAGGTCGTGCGTGTGCGGCAGGTGGTCCGTGCCGGGAATCCCCGGGCCGAAGGCCTTGCGGTTGCCGACGATGCCGCCGACCGAGATGCCGCCAAAGCCCACGCCATGGTAGCCGCGCTCGCGCCCGATGAGGCGAAAGCGATGGCCCTCGCCGCGTGCGCGGTGGTAGGCGAGCGCCATCTTGAGCGCGGTGTCGACCGACTCGGATCCGGAATTGGTGAAGAAAATATGGTTAAGATCGCCGGGGAACATCCCCGCCAGCCGGTCTGCCAGCGCAAAGGGCAGCGGATGGCCCATCTGGAATGTCGGGGCGAAATCCATTTCCCGCGCCTGGCGTGACACCGCATCGGCGATCTCGGTGCGGCAGTGCCCCGCGTTCACGCACCACAGGCCCGCGGTTGCATCCAGTATCTTGCGGCCTTCGGGCGTGTAGTAATGCATACCCTCGGCGCGTGCGAGCATGCGCGGGTTCGCTTTGAACTGACGGTTGGCCGTGAAGGGCATCCAGAATGCGCCCATGCCGGGTGCGGTGGGGGGGGGCATGACTGCGTTCATGGGCGGCCTCGAAATTGTGTTTGGATGCGTCCGGAATCCCGGTTAGCGCGCTGGTGCCGGCCATCTTTGCATCACATGTTGCGGAGAGCAAAAAATGCCGTTACATTATTGTACTGCTTGGTTAGTTGCGCCAATTTTTTTCAAGTATCAGCATCCGCCGCGGCCGTGTCAAGGGTGGTGCCGGGCAGGTGCAAAAGCGAACCGCGCCGGCGGCGCGGTCGGGTATCTTTTGACGAACAGCTTTTTCTGGGAGATAAAATGGGTTTCGGTCATTCTTTTAGGGCGCTGCGGCGCCTGATTCTGGCGGGTATCGCCGCGACAGTGATGGCCGCACCTGCAGGCATCGCGCACGCGCAGGACAAGATTTCGATCATGGTGGACTGGGCGCCGCATGGTATGCACGCGGGCCTGCACCTCGCGGTTCAGAAGGGCTGGTTCAAGGAAGCCGGATTGAACGTCGAGGTGTTGGATGGCAGGGGCTCGGTCTCCACCATCCAGCAGGTCGCCGCAGGAAAAATCGACATCGGCTTTGCGCAACTGGGCGCCATGGCGCCGGCGGTGGCAAACGGGTTGCCGGTGACCTCGGTCATGGGATTTGTCCGCGCCGGTGATAACGGCCTGGTTGTGCCGATTGCCGGGAACTACAAGACACTCAAGGACCTGGTGGGCAAGAAGATCGTTGTTCCCAACGGCGCCGCGACCGCCCCCTTCCTCGATGCCTTTTTCAAGGCGGGCGGCGTTTCACGCAACGACATCCAGGTGGTCAACGTTGATAGCCAGGCCATGGTGGCGACCTACGGGTCGGGCCAGGTTGAGGGCGCGCTATCGACCGTGGCGTTTTTTGCGCCCATCGTGTCGGAAACACGCCCATCGACAGGCATTCTGTTCGCCGATGTCGGCCTGCGCATCCCCGGCTACGGCCTGGTGGTGCAAAAGGACGCGGTAGACAAACGTGCCGAGATGCTGGCCAAGGTGGTGGCGGTAAACAAGCGCGTGTGGGACTATATTTTCTCCGGCAAGGAAGATGAGGCTATCGACGCGATGCTGGCGCAGCGTTCCGGCCTGCGGCTTGACCGCAAGGTCATGATGGGCCAGCTCAAGATGTACATGCCCCTTTTCGCGACCCCGGCGACCAAAGGCAGGCCCCTGGGCTGGCAGGCCGAGTCAGACTGGCAGGAAGCGCTCAAGTCCATGGAGCAGGCCAGCATGATCAAGCCGGGCTGGAAGTCGGTGGATTTTTACACCAACAAATTCATCCCGCAATGAGCCATGAGGCCGGTACCGGTGCGACGCACGTTTCGTCCGGCGCGGCCTTTGTTGAGATACGCGGGGTAGGCAAGACGTATCGGTCGCGCCGCGGCGATGTGGCGGCGCTATCGGGCATCGATCTTGGCATCGGCGCCGGTGAATTCGTCAGCGTGCTTGGCCCCAGCGGTTGCGGCAAAAGCACCCTCATGCGCTGCCTTGCCGGGCTGGAACAGGTGAGTTCGGGCGAAATCGTCATTGACGGTCGTTCCCACGACGGTCCGCCCGAAGGTCTCGGGGTGGTGTTTCAGCGCGATGTCCTGCTCGACTGGCGCACGGTGCTCGACAACGTCATGCTGCCGATCGAGGTTCACCGCCTCGACCCGTCCGGTTGGGAGCAAAAGGCGCGCGAACTGCTTGAATTGCTCGGGCTTACCGGATTTGAAGACCGACATCCGTGGGAGTTGTCAGGCGGGATGCGCCAGCGCGTGTCGATCTGCCGCGCATTGCTTATGGACCCCAGTTTGCTGCTGATGGACGAGCCCTTTGGGGCGCTCGACGCGATGACGCGCGACGAGCTCAACCTTGAATTGCAGCGGGTCTGGATGGGAGATGCCAAAACTGTTTTCTTTGTCACCCACTCCATCCAGGAGGCGGTGTTTCTGGGCGATCGTGTGGTGGTGATGTCGCCCTCGCCTGGGCGCATCGTTGAAATCATCGACGTTACCCTGCCGCGACCGCGCGACCTGGATATTCGCGAGACGCCGGAGTTTGGGGCGATGGTGCGCCATATTCGCGGCCTGTTCCTGTCGATGGGCGTGATGAAAGCAGCGCGCCATGGGCGCGGCGTTGCCGCGGTCGGGGGCTGAATGGGCAATCGCGCGGTTGCCGTATCCGTCGTTATCCTGGTTTTTTTCGCCGCATGGGAGGCCTTGGTCAGGCTGCTCGCCCTGCCGTTGCACTTCCTGCCACCGCCCTCTGCCGTGTTGCTGGAAATAGGCGCCGAGCCCAAGTGGTACGCGATGCATACCCTCTATACGCTTTACACGACCTTGCTGGGTTTCGGCCTGGCCATGGTGCTGGGCGTGGCGGCGGCGGTGGGCATTGTCTATTCGCGCTGGCTGGAGAACACCCTCTACACGCTGCTGGTGTCGCTCAACAGCATTCCGAAGATCGCGCTCGCACCGCTGTTCATCATCTGGCTCGGGACGGGCACGCCATCCAAGGTGGCGGTTTCGTTCCTGATTGCCTTGTTCTCGGTCGTGATCGATTCGGTCCTCGGATTGCGCTCAGCGGATCCGGACGCGCTTGACCTGATCAGGACCATGCGCGGCTCGCGTTTGCAGGCGCTCTGGAAAATCCGCTTTCCCGGGGCCTTGCCACACATGTTTGCCGGCATGAAAGTGGCGATATCGCTTGCCCTTGTCGGCGCGATAGCCGGGGAGTTTGTCGCATCCCAGGAAGGTCTTGGCTACGTCATCATCACGGCGCAGAGCATGTTCCAGACGGTGCGCGTGTTCGCCTCCATCGTCCTGCTCGGGGTTGCCGGCACTATTTTATTTTTCCTGGTCGACGTGGCGGAGCGCTTGGTCTGCCCCTGGCATGTGTCGCACCGGATCAAGGACGCGAAGGCGCTTGCCGGACGCGCCTGAAACCCCGCGCAACAGGCGCGATCTCAAGACGGTAGGAGACACCGATGATTGAAGCAGGCAAAGAACCGCTATGGATGCAGTACATGAGCGCGCGCGACAAGGCGGTGCTTGCAGCCTCCGGCTATGGCGCGAACATGGGTTTTGGCAAGCGGCCCGCATTGATGATTGTCGATGTCAGTTACAACTTTGTTGGCGCCGAGCCGGCGCCCATACTTGAGTCGATCAAGCGCTGGCGCAACTCCTGCGGCGAAGAGGGTTGGGCGGCGATCAAGGTCATTCGGCGCCTGCTCGACGCCTGCCATGAGCGTGGGCTTCCGGTGTTCTATTCCACCAACACGCGCCGTCCGGACGGGTTTGACGCCGGCAGCTGGCGCTGGAAGAATTCGCGCGAGCTCGAGGACACCGAGGCGGAGATCGGCGGCAATGAAATTGTCGCGGACATCGCCCCCTCCCCGCAGGACGTGGTGTTGCTCAAGACCAAGCCCAGCGCGTTTTACGGCACCCCCTTCAATTCCTTTCTGGTTGACCTCAAGGTTGACTCGTTGATTGTTGTCGGCGTCGCCACCAGCGGCTGCGTGCGCGCGACTGTCATTGACGCTTTTTCAAACAACTACCGTGTGGCGGTGGTCGGCGAAGGATGCTTTGATCGTGTGGAGGTTTCGCATGCGATCAATCTTTGCGACATGCACGCCAAGTACGCCGATGTGGTCGGTGTTGAAGAAGCGCTTGCATTCATCGGGTCGCTGCCCAAGGGCATGTTTGAACTGCCCGGGGGACTGGCCACGCCCAAGCGCACGGCTGGCTGAGAGCCCCTGGCCTCTGAGCACATGAGTTAATGGGGGCATGAGCACATTACGGCTCTCGGCGGCGTTTTGGCGTTACGATCGGACGCAGGCCCTGCTCGATGGCAGGATCCGCGCGCAAGGCGTTGCGCTCGATTGCGAGGTGTTGCATCCGGAAGCGGCGTTCGCGCTGGCCTTTGGTGCCGCGCCCTTTGATGTTACCGAGCTTTCCCTCAGCAACACGCTCACAACACTTTCGCAGGGGCCGTTTCCCTACTGGTTGATTCCGGTGTTTCCATCGCGCTCCTTTCGGCATGGGGCGCTGTTTGTCCGGACCGATAGGGGCATCAACGGCCCGGCTGATCTTGCCGGCAAGCGGGTGGGGGTGCAGGAATACGACATGACCGCCGCCGTGGTGTTGCGCGGCATGCTGCGTGATGCCTACGGGCTGGACACGTATTCGATCCGCTGGTGCGTGGGCGAAAGCGAGCGCACCAAGCCCCTGGAGTTTCCGCTCAAACAAAGGCCGTCGCGCCTCGATATGGAGATTCTTTCCCCCGATCGCAGCCTGCAGCAAAGAATGCTTGCGGGAGAGCTGGACGCCATCATTTCCCTGCGCGAACCGGATGCCATCCGGGCCGGTGACGTGCGGGTGCGGCGCTTGTTTGCGCAGCCCGAGGACGCCGAGCGCGATTGGTTCCTCGACACGCGGCTGTTCCCCATCATGCATGCCATCGGAGTGAAAAAAACGCTGGTCGAGGCGCATCCTGGCCTGCCATTGGCGCTTTATCAGGCGTTTTGCCAGGCGAAGGAGCTGGCGCTCGCCGAACTCGAGGTGATCCAGGCGCCCAAGGTCACCTTGCCCTGGATCAATGCCGAACTGCGGCGCACGCGCGCCCTGATGGGCGAGGATTTCTGGCCCTACGGTATTGCGGCCAACCGGCACACGCTTGAAACCCAGATGCGCTGGTCGCGCGAGGATGGCTTACAGGCGAGGGCGGTTTGCCTGGACGAACTCTTTGCGCCCGGTTTGTCGGGCACCTGAACTGCGGACCCGGGACTGACCCGCGCTGACCCAGACTAATCTAGGCCTGAACGTCCGGATCCAACTGCTTGCAGATCCATACGATCTGGTCTTTGAGCAGCAGCTTGCGCCGTTTCATGCGGCGCAGCGCAAACTGGTCTTGCACCGGGTCGCCGGAAATGCGGTGAATGGCATCGTCGAGGTCACGGTGTTCAACCGTAAGCTCTTGCAGACGCACCCGAAATTGCATGTGCAGCGATTCGTCGATGATTTGTCCCATGACGCTATTTTAGGGCTTGTGACGAAACGAAGAGATGTCGCCTGTTCCAGCGCGCGGCAAACTCATCTTGAACGGGATGCCTGAGCCCGCCGGTATGACCAGGCGAGCATGGCAATACCGGTCACGATCATCGGTAGCGATAACCACTGGCCCATGGAAAGGCTAAACGCCAGCAGTCCGAGAAAGTCATCCGGTTCACGAAAGAATTCAGCGACAAAACGGAATACACCGTAACCGGCGAGAAATAGCCCCGAAATCGCACCGATAGGCCGCGGCCGCGATGAGTAAAACCACAGCAGCGCAAACAGCAGCAGGCCTTCCATGGCGAACTGGTAAAGCTGCGACGGATGGCGCGGCAAGGGTCCGCCGCTGGCGAACACCATGCTCCAGGGCAGGTCGGCCGGGGCGACGCGGCCCCACAATTCGCCATTGATGAAATTGCCGAGGCGGCCCGAGGCGAGGCCCAGCGGCACCAGTGGCGCGATGAAGTCCGTCACCGCCAGCCAGGACAGCTTGTGCTTGCGCGCCACCAGGGCCATGGCGACGAGCACGCCCAGAAAGCCGCCGTGAAAGGCCATGCCCCCCTGCCACACCATGAATATTTCCAGTGGGTGTGAGAGGTAATACACCGGCTTGTAGAACAGGATATAGCCCAGGCGCCCGCCCAGGATCACCCCGAGAACACCGAAGAACAACAAGTCGTCGATGAGTGCCTCGTTGATGCCGCGCCAGGCATCGCGCCGCGCGCGCATGCGGCCGAGAAAAAAGAATGCGCCGAAGCCGATGAGGTACATCAGACCGTACCAGCGTATGGCCAGTGGTCCGAGTTGCAGCGCGATTGGGTCAAATTGCGGGTGGATGAGCATCGTTTGTCGGTGCGGGCGGTGCAAGCTGTACGATCAGGGCAAATGGGCGAAATCAAGGGTGAAGCAGGGTGTGAGTGTAGGGCAGGGCCGGCATACGTCGCACATTTTATTGGATATCACGCGGGCACAGGGTTACAGTCTCGGCTGCCGAGCCTTCCCCGTCCATGCCTAAATCCGCGTTGCACAACTTCACCGCCTATGGCGCCCTGCTGCTGACCTGCGCGCTATGGGGCAGCAACGGAACCGTGGCGCGCCCGCTCGAGCTTGTCATGGGGCCGTTCACACTCAGTGTGCTGCGCTGGCTTGTGGTTGTGCTGCTGCTGCTGCCGGTTGTCTGGCACGAGCGCGCGGCGATGCTGCATGCCATGCGCACCCAGGGCCGCCTGCTGGTGTCGTTCGCATTGCTCAGTGGTGCGCTGCAAAGCGGCCTGGTTTACGCCGGCCTCGCCGGCACCACAGCCATCCATCTTGGCTTGCTCAATTCGGCCATCCCGGTGATGATCATATTCATCACCTGGGTCTGGCATGGGCGCCAACCGCGCCGACTCGAGACCATCGGCCTTGCCGTATCCCTGTGTGGTGTGCTGCTGATTCTGGCGCACGGCGACCTGGCCGCGTTGCTGCGCCGGGATTTTGGTGTGGGCGATCTGATGATCCTGGCCGGCATGGTGAACTGGTCCCTTTACACCATCAAGTTGAAGGACAGGCCGGCGACGCTGTCCCTGTTTGCATTTGCCTTTCTTGTCGCCCTGATCGGAAGCGTTATGGCGTCGCCGGTGGTCGCGGTGGAGTTCGTGCTGCGCGGATTGCCACAGATGGGGGTGCGCGAAATTCTCAGCGTTTTGTACATTGGCGTCCTGCCGACGCTGGCCGGTATGCTGTTGTTTGGCTACGGCGTCGACAGAGTGGGCCCGGTGCGCGCCGGGATTTTTGCCCACTTCATGCCGGTGTTCGCCACCCTCTTCGCCGTGCTGATTCTGGGCGAGGTGTTTCACGCTTACCATGCCGCCGGCTTTGTCCTTGTCGCCGGCGGCGCGATCATGAGTTGTTTCAGACCGGACGCGGTGGTAACGTCACCGCCTCCTGCCCGCGTATGAACGGGCATTAAACGCGGACTTTGGATCGCGGAACTTATTCAGCATTCAGAAGGAGTAGTGCCATGGCAGACAACTGGAGAAGCAAACTGATCACCGCGGGCGTCGCCCGCTCGCCTAACCGCGCCATGCTGCGCGCCGTCGGGTTTGGCGACAAGGATTTCGACAAGCCCATCGTCGGCGTCGCCAACGGCCACTCCAACATGAACCCGTGCAACGCCGGTATCCAGCCGCTGGTGGATCGCGCCATGGCGGCGCTCAAGTCCGAGGGCGCGATGCCGCAGGTTTTCGGCACGCCGACCATCACCGACGGTATCGGCATGGGCACCGAGGCGATGAAATATTCGCTGGTGTCGCGCGAGGTCATCGCCGATGCGATCGAAACCAGCGTCAACGGCCAGGCCATGGATGGCGTGCTTGTCTGCGGCGGCTGCGACAAGAACATGCCCGCCGGCATGATGGCCATGGCGCGCATGAACGTGCCGGGCATTTACGTCTACGCTGGCAGCATCAAGCCTGGCCGCTGGAAGGGCCAGGACCTGACCATCGTGTCGGCCTTCGAGGCGGTTGGTGCATTTTCTGCCGGCAAAATGAAAGAGGCCGATTTCATCGGTATCGAAAAAAACGCCTGCCCCTCGGTCGGCGCCTGCGGCGGCATGTACACCGCCAACACCATGTCCTCGTCCTTTGAGGCGCTGGGCATGAGCCTGCTCGGCTCCTCGCAAATGGCCTCGCCCGACCCGGAAAAAGCCGACTCGGCCGCAGCCTCGGCCAAGGTGCTGGTCAACGCCATCCGCAACAATATCCGCCCGCGCGACATCATCACGCGCAAGTCGCTGGAGAACACCGCCGCGCTGATCATGGCCACCGGTGGATCGACCAATGCGGTACTGCATTACCTTGCCATCGCATCGGCCGCCGGCGTGAAGTGGACCATCGACGATTTCGAGCGCGTGCGCCGCAAGGTGCCGGTGTTGTGTAACCTCAAGCCCTCGGGCCAGTATGTGGCGGTGGATTTTCACCGCGCCGGCGGCGTGCCGCAGGTGTTGAAGATGCTGCTGGCCAACGGCCTGTTGCATGGCGACTGCCTCACCATCACCGGCCGCACCATGGCCGAGGAACTGAAAAAAATTCCGAACGAACCGCGCAAGGACCAGGACGTCATCCGGCCGTTCAATAATCCCATGTACAAGCAGGGCCACCTCGCCATCCTCAAGGGCAACCTCTCGCCCGAGGGCTGTGTGGCCAAGATCACCGGCTTGAAAAACCCGTCTATCACCGGCCCGGCGCGCGTGTTTGACTCTGAACCGGCGGCGATGAAGGCCATCATGGCGAAGAAAATCAAGGCGGGCGATGTTGTGGTGATCCGCTACGAAGGCCCCAAGGGCGGCCCCGGCATGCAGGAAATGCTGGCGCCTACTTCGGCGCTGATCGGTCAGGGGCTTGGCGAATCGGTCGGGCTATTGACGGATGGCCGTTTTTCCGGCGGCACCTGGGGCATGGTCGTCGGGCACGTCTCGCCCGAGGCTTTTCTTGGCGGCACCATTGCCCTGGTCAAAGAAGGCGATTCCATTACCATCGATGCCAAAAAGCTGCTCATCCAGCTCAACGTTCCGGTCAAGGAAATCGCCGCGCGGCGTAAAAAGTGGAAGCAACCCAAGCCGCGTTACACCCGCGGTGTGCTAGGCAAGTACTTCAAACTGGTTTCGACCGCCAGCATCGGTGCTATTACCGACGGCGGGGACAAATAAGACCACATGGGCAAACCCACTTTCAATTGCGCCAAATGCCCCGGCTTTTGCTGCAACTACGAACACATTCCCGTGAACAAGCGCGACCTGAAGCGGCTGGCGAAGCATTTTGACCTGCCGCTGGACAAGGCCGAGCAGCGCTTCACCAAGGTCATCGATGGTGAGTTGGGCATGCGCCATCGCAAGGACCACATCTACAAGTCCACCTGCATGATGTTCGACCAGGAAAAGCGCTGCTGTACCATCTACGAGGCGCGGCCCCAGGTCTGCCGCGAGTATCCGGACGGACGCACCTGCGGCTATTACAACTTCCTCAAGTTTGAGCGCGCCATACAGGGCGACGACAGCTTCATCCCCGACGCTTAGCGCAGGCCGCGCCGCCGCGCGCGGCGGCCGCGCTATACTCGATGGCAAAAATATACGAACAAAGCGCGAGGAGCAAAGAGCATGGCCATCAACCGCATCAACCACTACTCGATCCGCACCACCGATCTCAAGGCATCGGAAAAATTCTATATCGAGGTCATGGGTTTTACTGTCGGGCCGCGTCCGCCGTTTGATTTTCCCGGCTTGTGGCTCTACAACGGCGACCACGCCAACTACGACAACGCCGTCGTGCATATCATCGGCATAGACCTCGACAATCCCGAGGGCCTCAAGGCCTACCTTGGCGACCGCAGCCTCGACAGTCTCAAGGGCACCGGCACCGTGGATCACATTGCGTTTGCCGCCACCGGTCTGCAACAAATGCTCGCGCACCTGAATGCGGGGAATGTGCCGCATCGCGAGCGTACCGTTCCGAGCATGGGCCTGCACCAGATCTTTCTCGATGACCCGAGCGAAGTGGTCATCGAACTCAATTACCCTGCTGCTGAGCCGGCCTGAGCGGCGGCGCCGGCACCATGGCAGCCACTGATATGGGCCGGCGCGCCATCGTCATCGGTGGGTCTTTGGGCGGGCTTTTCGCGGCCAACCTGCTGCATCGCGCCGGCTGGGACGTGCAAGTGTTTGAGCGTTCCGGCACGGCACTCGCCGGCCGCGGCGCCGGCATCGTCACCCATCCGCCGCTGCTCGATGCCATGGCACGTGCCGGCATCTCCACCGGCGAAGTCGTCGGCGTGCCGGTTCCCGGGCGCATCACGCTGGCGCGCGACGGCAGCGTCGCCGGTGAACTGGCCATGCCGCAACTGCTCACCTCGTGGAGCCGCCTCTATGCCTTGCTCAAGGCCGCGTTTCCGTACGAGCGTTATCACCTGGCCAAGGCGCTGGTGCGCGTTGACGAGCGCGCCGATGGCGTGGTGGCGTGTTTTGACGACGGCACCGAGGCTGTCGCCGACCTGCTGGTTGCCGCTGACGGCATACGCTCGGCGGTGCGTGGCCAATTCCTGCCGCAAGTGAAGCCCCAATACGCCGGCTATGTCGCGTGGCGCGGCCTCGTCGACGAGCGCACGCTGTCGCAAGAAACCCGCGACACCTTGTTCGACCGCTTCGGTTTTTGCCTGCCCGCGGGCGAGCAAATGCTGGGCTATCCGGTCGCCGGTCCGAACAACGAAGTGGCCCCGGGTGAGCGCAGCTATAACTGCGTCTGGTACCGGCCCGCTGATGAGCGCACCGAATTACCCGCTTTGCTGACCGATGCCTCGGGCCGCCTGCACGACATGGCGATACCGCCGCAGTTGCTGCGCCCCGAACTGGTGGCCGCCATGCGTGCCGACGCCGAAACGAAGCTCGCGCCGCAGTTTGCCGAACTGGTGCGCAAAACGGTGCAGCCCATCTTGCAGCCGATCTTCGATCTTGAATCGACACGCCTCGCTTTCGGCCGTGTGGCGGTGCTGGGGGACGCCGCCTTTGTCGCGCGCCCGCATTGCGGCATGGGCGTGACCAAGGCCGCCGAAGACGCCGTCGTGCTCTCCGATGCCTTGCAGTCGCACACCCAGCTTGGCGACGCGCTGGCCAACTACGAAAAAAAGCGCCTGCGCTTTGGTCGCGAGGTGGTGGAACATGCGCGCAACCTTGGCGCCTACATGCAGGCGCAGGTCAAAAGCCCGGCCGAGCAGGCCATGGCCGAGCGCTACCGCACGACCGAGGCGGTCATGGCCGAAACTGCCGTGACGCGCAGCTTCGGCTGACCCTGCTCAGGCGCCGTTCGCGTTGACGTACAGCGAATACAGCGACGTTGTCGCGGTGATGAACAGGCGGTTTTTTTTCGGGCCGCCGAAGCACAGGTTGGAAACGTGTTCGGGCACCAGGATCTTGCCAAGGCGCGTGCCGTCCGGCGCAAACACCTGCACGCCGTCGCCCGAGCTGCACCAGACATTGCCCTGCGTGTCGCAGCGAAAGCCGTCCGGGAAGCCGGGCGAGATCTCGGTGAACACGCGGCCCTTGGCGAGGCGCCTGCCTTCGACCACATCAAAGGCGCGTATGTGGTGATTGCCGGCCGGGTCGTGCGTGACGCTGCTGTCGGCGATATACAGCGTTTTCTCATCGGGTGAAAAAGCCAGCCCGTTGGGGCGCACGAAATCCTCGGCCACCGCGGTGAGCGCGCCGTCGGCCGGGTCGAGGCGATAGACATGGCAAGCGCCGATTTCGCTTTCGGCCCTGTCGCCCTCGTAATCGGACGTGATGCCGTAGGACGGGTCGGTGAACCAGATCGTGCCATCGGATTTCACCACGACGTCGTTGGGTGAATTGAGGCGCCTGCCCTGATAACGGTCGGCCAGCACGCTGATGCGCCCGTCGGTTTCGGTGCGGCTGATGCACCGGCGGCCGTGCTCGCAGGTGATGAGCCGGCCCTCGCGGTCGCGCGTGTTGCCGTTGCTGTAATTGGCGGGCGCCCTGAACTCGCGCACCCCCAGGCCTTCCGCCCATTGCAGCATGCGATCGTTCGGGATGTCCGAGAACAGCAGCGTGCGGCTGTCGCCGAACCAGGCCGGGCCCTCGGTCCAGCGGCCGCCGGTCCACAGTGTTTCAAGCGCGGCGGGCGGAATGATGAG
>CAMDRY010000004.1 GCA_945906975.1 Bordetella parapertussis
ATGTTTTTTTGTATCTTGCCTATGGGGGTTTTAGGGAACTCGGTGACGAATTTGACGTTGCGCGGGCGTTTGAATTCGGCCAGGCGCGTGCGGCAATGTTCTATGACTTGCGCTTCGCTTAGCGTAGCGCCGGCCTTGAGCGAAATATAGGCCGCCGGCAGTTCGCCAAACTTGGCGTCGGGCACGCCGAACACGGCGCATTCGGACACCGCCTCGAGTTGAAAAATAATGTCCTCGATTTCCTTCGGGTAGACGTTCTCGCCGCCGGAAATGAGCATGTCCTTGGCGCGGTCGACGAGGGTGATGAAGCCCTCCTTGTCCATGATGCCGACGTCGCCGGTGAGACCCCAGCCATTGCCGTGTTTGAAAAAGGCCGCGGTCTGTTCCGGTTCGCCGTAGTACTCGAGCATGAGGTTGTCGCCACGGCTGCCGATCTCGCCGAGTTCGCCCGAAGCCACCGGTTTGCCCTCGGCGGTGAACAGCGCCACTTCGACGTTGTAGGCCTGCCGCCCCACCGAGCCTAGTTTGGCCGGCAGATGCCAGTCGCGCAGCGAGGTGAGCACGCCCATTTCAGACTGGCCGTAAATCTGCGTCAGCAGCAGTTGCGGCAGGCGTTTTTTCAGCTCGACCTGCACCCAGTCGGGCATGGGCGCGCCGGCGAAAGAAAGCTTGCGCCAGGTGGCGAGTTTGGCGGCATCGAAATTTGGGCTAGACACCAGCATATTGGTCTGGGTCGGCACCATGAAGGCCGCCGTCACGCCGTCGCGCGCCGCGGTTTCCATGAACTTGTCGGCCGACCAGGGGGTCACCAACGTGCAGGTGGCGCCCACCAATACGGCCGGCTGGAACATGATGTTCAGTGCCGCGACATGGAATAGCGGCGTGACGATGGCGACAACGTCACGCTCATCCAGCGCCTCTTCCAGTGCAACGGTGTGCGCAGTGAGCGTGCGCGCGCGATGACTGCACAGCACGCCCTTGGGCCGGCCGGTGGTGCCGCCGGTGTAGGTCATGCAAAAGGCGTCGGTTTCTTCCATCGCTACGGCCGGTTCGGTCGCGGCCTGCGCGGCAATGAACTCCTCGAGGCGCGTCGCCCCGTCTGCCGCGCCGATGCAAACCAGTGTCTTTATTTTCGGGCAGCGGCCGCGCACCGCCGCGACTTTGTCGGCGAAGGCGGCGTCAAACACCAGCGCCTCGCTGTCGGACTTGTTGAGCACGTATTCGAGTTCGTCCGGCGAGTACAGCACCGACACGTTCACCAGCACCAGGCCTGACTTGGCGGCGCCGAAAAACACCACGCCGTATTCGGGCAGGTTGCGCGAAATGATCGCCAGCTTGGCGCCCTTGGGCAGGCCGAGGGCGAGCAAGGCATGGGCGAAGCGGTTGGCCTGGCCGTTAAGTTCGCTGTAGCTGAGCCGGACGCCGTCGCGGATGATCGCCGGCTTGTCCGGGAAGCGCGCTGCCGAGCGCCGCAGCATGTCGCCGGTGAGCATGGTGTGTCCTCCTTGTAACCGCATAGCCGGCTAAGCGGGGCGGTGCGCCGGATGAAACGCGATCAGCCCGTTGCCGCGGCCCTCTTTATAGTGAACGAAAGCAGTACCGCGATGATTGTAAACAAAACCATCGCCGACAGCGCCAGCGACCAGTGGATGCCGATGAAGCCGCCGGCGATGCCTATGGTGACGCCGCTGAAGGCGCGCATGCCAAGACTGGACAGGATGTACAGCCCGATGACGCGGCCGCGCAGGTGCGCCGGTGCGTGCAACTGCACAAGGGTCTGCGCCATGGCGTTGAACGACAGCTCGAGAAAGCCCACGGCGAACAGCAGCAGCAGCGCCACCGGGTAGAGCTTGACCAGCGCAAAGCCGCCTATGGCGCAGCACCAGAGCAGGGCGAGGATGCAGGCGGTGCGCGCACGCGCCGGCAGCAGGCTGCGGCTCTCGAGCAGCAGGCCGGCGGTCAGCGCGCCGGCCGCATCGGCGGCGAGCAGCATGGTGTAGGAGAAATCGGCGTCCTTGTGCCCCAGGTCGTGGGCGAACTCGGGCATTTGCGGCTGGTAGCCGTTGCCAACAAAGAGCGATGCAAGGCCGGCGAGCAGGATCATCGGCACGATCACCGGGTGTCCGCTGATTTCGCGCACTGTGGCAACTACATCGGCGAGGCCGCGCACGGCGCGTGCGGTGGGAACGGCGGGCGCGGCTTCCTTGCGAAAGCGCGGGCCGTAGGGCGCTTTCCACAGCCAGATCACAAAGGGCAGGTAGATCAGCGCGTTGAGCACGATGCCGTACGAGGCGCCGAAAATCAGCAGGATGGCGCCGCCCACCGCCGGGCCGAACAACAGGCCGAGGTAGCGCGCCGTCGCGTTGAGGCGCACCGCCGACTGCAGTTGTGCCGGGCCGACGATGTCGTGGATCAGCAGTTGCGCCGCGGGGTGCCAGAACACGCCGGCAAAGCCGTGCAGCACCAGCAGCACCATCGCATGCCATTGTTGCAGCGTGTCGGTGATGAAAAAATAACCCCAGCCCAGCGACGTCGCCATGAAGCAGCACATGCCGAACTGGATCAGGCGGCGCGGGTCGTAGCGGTCGGCAAGGGCACCGGACCAGACCGAGAAAAACAGGAAGGGCAGCCAGTGCGCGAGGATGGCGAAACCGCCCAGTGCCGGCGAGCGGAATTTCTCGAAAATGATCCAGTAGCTGATCACGTGCTCGATGCTGTCGGCCATCATCGCCAGCGCGCCGCAGATGAAATAGGCGCGATAGCCGGGCAGGCGCAGTGCGGCGAAGGATTGCGGGGCGGCAGTGGTCAAGTGTTGCTCTCGGTTGGATGTTGCGCGCGCGCGCAGGGTGTGCGCCGCCGGTTTGAAGTGGCGATTGTCGCGGATTTTTACAGCCGGTGTGGGCAAAAAAAAAGACAGGCTGAGCCTGTCTTTTTTTGCAGCGGCCGGTTAGTTGCTGACCGGTTGCGCCTTGGATTTGCGGCCTGGGCCGACTGGGGGAATGTAACCGGCAACGCGGCACAGCATGCCTTCAACTTTTTTGCCATCGTTGTAGCGGATGGAGTGGCACATGATCACCTCACCCTTGGCCGACAGTTCGAGCATGCGTGCACGCACGTTGGCGAGGGAGAGTCCTGTTCCGGCGGCGATTTCCGAGTCGAGCTTTTCGCCGCTGCTTTTAAGAAATTTCATGATTTCCTGCAACTCAGATACTCCTTATGTTTGCCTTGGGGGAGAGCCGCTCCCTGGCGGTTTGACATCTTTGCAACCCCGCGGCGGCTCCGAGGGTAGCTATGTTGCCACATTCAGCGGTTTGGCGCTCAAAAAAGAGGCTTTCAGGCGCCTGCGGATGGTCGCCAGGAAAGGCGAAAAAGATGGGAACCCGCGCCAGGCGGGCTTTTCAGGGGGGTACTTATTTTTTCCAGGTGTCCTTGAGGGTGACGGTGCGGTTGAATTTTCCGGCGTCCTTCAGGTCTGCGACAAAATAACCGTGACGCTCGAACTGGAAGCGCTCGCCCGGCGCGACATCCTTTAGCGCCGGTTCGAGTTGAGCCTGGATGACCTGGCTTGATGCCGGATTGAGCTCGAGCAGGAAGTCGCGGTCTGCGGCGCCGGGGTGTGCCGCGGTGAACAGGCGGTCGTAAAGGCGCACTTCGGCCGCATGGGCATGTTTGGCGCTAAGCCAGTGTATGTTGCCCTTGACCTTGTAATTGTCCGAACCGGGCGTGCCCGACTTGGAATCGGCGTGATAAGTGCAGCGCACGGTGTCGCTGGCCTGGTCGTAACCCGTGCATTCGATGACAAAGCCGTAGCGCAGTCGCACCTTGTTGCCCGGGAACAGGCGGAAGTAACCCTTGGAGGGGACCTCCATATAGTCCTCGCGCTCTATCCACAGTTCACGCGAAAACGGCAGGCTGCGCCTGCCCCATTCGGGTTTTTGCGGATGATGCGGCGCTTCGCACCACTCCTCGGCGTTCTCGGGATAATTTTCTATGACCAGGCGCACCGGGTCGAGCACGGCGACGCGTCGCGGCGCGATCTCGTTGAGGTGATCGCGCATGCATTCCTCGAGCACCGAGTAGTCAATCCAGGAGTCCGACTTGGAGACGCCGATGCGTTCGGCGAAGTGGCGAAAGCCCTCAGGCGTGTAGCCGCGGCGGCGGGCGCCCAGAAGGGTCGGCAGGCGCGGGTCGTCCCAGCCGTCGACATGTTTTTCTTCCACCAACTGGATGAGCTTGCGCTTTGAGAGCACAACGTAGGTTAGGTTGAGGCGCGCGAACTCGTATTGATGCGGCAGCGGTGCGGCCAGCAGGCCGCCCACCCGCGTTCCATCGGGCGCGGTCGTAACATCGGCCAGTTTTGCCAGCAGCCAGTCGTAGAACGGGCGTTGATCCTCGAACTCCAGGGTACAGATCGAGTGGGTGATGCGCTCGAGCGCGTCCTCGATCGGATGGGCGAAGGTGTACATCGGATAAATGCCCCAGGCATCGCCGGTGCGGTGATGGCTGGCCTTGCGTATGCGGTAGATGGCCGGGTCGCGCAGGTTGATGTTGGGCGAGCCCATGTCGATTTTTGCGCGCAGCACCATGCTGCCCTCGGCGTGTTTTCCGGCGCGCATTTCGCGAAGGGTCGCGAGGTGCTCGGCCGCCGGCTTGCCGCGCCAGACCGAATCCTTGCCGCGCTCGGTCAGCGTGCCGCGGTTGACGCGCATCTCCTCGGCGCTCTGGCGATCGACGTAGGCGTGGCCGGCACCGACCAGGTATTCGGCCGCCTCGTACATGAAGTCAAAGTAATCGCTGGCGTAATACAGGTTCGACTCACCGCCAAAGTCCCAGCCAAAGCCCAGCCACCTGACCGAGTCGAGGATGGCGTCGACGTACTCCTGCTCCTCTTTTTCCGGATTGGTGTCATCAAAGCGCATGTGGCAGACGCCGCCGTAATCGCGCGCCAGGCCAAAGTTGAGGCAGATCGATTTGGCGTGGCCAAAGTGCAGGTAACCGTTGGGCTCGGGCGGAAAGCGCGTGCGGATCTTTGCCGCGTCAGGCGCGGCGGTTTCGTGATCTTTCGCCGGCCCGGGTTTGCCGCCCCAGCGTTTGGTCGCGTAGGTGCCGGCGGCGAGGTCGTGGTCGATGATGCTGCGGATGAAATTGCCGGCGTGCGGCGTTTCTGCGCTGGGTGTTTTGGGTTTGGCGGGAGGATTGGACATGGGGGCTCGGAACGGAGCGTGCGAAGCGGCGCGCGTTGATGTCGCATTTTACAACAGCGCGCGCCAAGCTCAGGCTGCTAAAATGAAGCATAAAAGCATCGGGCACCATCGCGCACTCTGGGCACTCTGGGCTCCCCGCGCGCACGCGCGGGGCACACTGTTCCGGCCACGATGCCCGTCTGCGATACGGCAACAACAGCATAAAACGACACAAAAAAGGGAGGGCACCATGTTTGCATTGCCGCGTCTGCTTGCCGTCATCGCCATTTCGTTTGCCGCCGCGCTGTCTGGCGGGGTATCCGCGCAGATCGCGCAGCAGCGCACCTGGCCCGAGCTCAAGGACGCGGTGCAGGACAGGGTCAATCGCAACGCCTATCCGATGACCGGCTACGATCGCGAAGAGGTGCGTGAGGTCCTGTCGCGCATCAACTCGCTTGACCGCGACGAGTGGGCGCGCTCATGGGTGCAGCAGGGCGACAAGCATTTCACCCACGCCAGGCTGAACGAGACGGCAAAGCCCCTCGCGGCGCGCGAAGCCTATTTGGCGGCGTGGCGTTATTTCAGTTTTGGTGCGTGGCCGACGCAAAATTCCGAGGGCAAGCGCACGGCCCACCGGCGTGCGACCGAGGCGTTTCGCGCTTACGCGCGCCTCGTCAAGCCGGCGATCGAGGTGGTACGCATTCCGTTTGAGGGCAAGGAAATCGTCGCTTACCTGCAATTGCCGCCTCCCGCCCCGCTTGGAAAAGGTGAAAAGGCCGGCAAGCCGGCACCGGTGGTGATGAGCGTGGGCGGCCTTGACAGCTACAAGGAATATGTTGTCGAGCAATACGGGCCGGGTTACCTCAACGCCGGGCTCGGCTATATCGCGCTCGACATGCCCGGCAACGGCGAGTCGACGATGCTGATCGATGTCGGCGCCGAGCGCATGTATTCGCGCGTGCTCGATTACCTGGCGACGCGCAAGGACGTGGATGCCAAGCGCATCGGTTTCATGGGCGTTTCCTGGGGCGGGCACTGGGCGGCGCGAATGGGCTTCACCGAAAAAGACCGACTGCGCGGCACTGTCGTTTGGGGCGGGCCGGTTGACGTTTATTTTTCACGTGAGTGGCAGACCAAGGCGCTGGGCACGCGCGAATACCTGTTCGACCTGTTCGCCGCCCGCGCCAGCGTTTACGGCGCCAACACCCTGGAGGAGTTCCTCGCCTACGGCCCGCGCATGTCGCTCAAGACCGCGGGCTGGCTGGACAAGCCGTCGGCGCCGATGCTGCTGGTCAACGGCGAGAAAGACAGCCAGGTGCCGATCGAGGACTTGTATGCGCTGCTGCGCAGCGGTTCGCCCAAAGAGGCCTGGGTCAATCCAGAGGGCGGCCATATCGGACGCAATCGCGACTGGCCCGACACGCGCATTTTCAGCCAGGTGGTGGTGCCCTGGCTGGAGCGTGTTCTCAAGTAGGCGCGTCCGATAGCGGCGCAGGATAGTGGCGTAAAATTCCCCGCGGTCACTCAAGCACAACACGGTTGCACGGCAGCTCGGCAGCACAATCGCCTCAAAGGGCAAGTTCGCATGGTCAAGGTCTACTCCATAGATGGCATCACGCCGGTCGTGCACCCGCTGGCGTATGTGCATCCTAGCGCCGTGCTGATCGGTGATGTG
Source organism: Bordetella parapertussis (assembly GCA_945906975.1). The sequence goes on from CAMDRY010000004.1 coordinate 6,859, forward strand.
ATTCTTGGCGCCGGCGTCTATGTCGGCCCCTGCGCCAGCCTGCGCGGCGATTTTGGCCGCATCCTCATCGAAGCGGGCGCCAACATCCAGGACGCGTGCATCGTGCATGGTATTCCGGGCGAGGACACGGTGATCGAAGAGGACGGGCACATCGGCCACGGCGCGATCATCCACGCCGCGCGCATTTGCCGCAACGCCATGGTGGGCATGCACGCGGTGATCAACGATCACGCTGAAATCGGCGAATCGGCCTTTGTCGGCGCCCTGGCCTTTGTCAAGACCGGCATGAAGGTGCCGGCGCGCACGCTTGCGGTGGGCATGCCGGCGCGCGTGCTGCGGCCGCTGAGCGACGAAGAACTGGCATGGAAGCGTGATGCCACGCGTCAGTACCAGCAACTCACCGAACGCAGTCGCGCCACGCTTCGCGAGACGGTCGCGCTGACCGAGGTCGAGCCTGACCGGGCGCGCATCAAGCTTGCAGATGTCTTGCCCCTGGGCGCGTACAAGCAGGGTATTGCCACAAAAGCCAATATGGAGAAATCATGAATCTGTCGTTTGCCGAACGTTTGCGCCGCGGGGAGCTTTTGCTCGGGACTATCGTCACGCTGCAATCGACCGATGTGAGCGAGTTGCTCTCCATGGCCGGGTATGACTGGCTGTTCATCGATACCGAGCATGCGCCGCTGACGCTGCGCGATGCGCAAACGCTGATTCAGGCGGCGCGCGTGCCTTGCCTGATCCGTGTCGCCGACGACGGCGAGGGAACCATCAAGCGGGCGCTCGACACCGGCGCGACGGGCATTGTCGTGCCGCAAGTGACCACCGCCGGGCAGGCCGAGCAAATTGTCCGCCACGCCAAATATCCGCCGATGGGCACGCGCGGGGTGGGCATCGTGCGCGCACAGGGCTATGGCCACGGCATACGCGAGTATCTTTACGAGGCGAATGAAGAGACGGTGGTTGTGGTGCAGGTGGAGCACAAGATCGGGGTCGAAAATATTGACGCCATCTGCGCGGTGCCGGGTATTGATGCCGTGTTTGTCGGCCCTTACGATTTATCGGCAAGTCTCGACTTAACCGGCATGGTGACTAATCCGGGTGTCGTTGCCGCAATTGAGCGCATCACCGAGGGGGGCCGGGAAAGCAACCGTCAGTTGGGCATTTATGTGGGCAGCGCGGAGCTCGCCAGGGAATATATTGCCAAGGGTTATACACTGGTGGCGGTGGGCATGGATACGATCATGCTCGGTACCGCCGCGCGCGATACCCTTGGCGCCGTGCGTGGCACATAAGGCCGGCTTCGCGGCTGCACCACCTGCGAAAACCGAATTTTTTCCAGCACTGACCCAGCACTGATCGGAGCAATAATGTCCTACGAAAACATTCTCGTCGAAACGCGCGGTCGTATCGGCTTCATCACCCTCAACCGTCCGAAGCAGCTCAATGCGCTGAACGACCAGCTGATGAGCGAACTGGGTGACGCGCTGCTCAAGTTCGACGCCGATGAGGCCATTGCTTGCATGATCATCACCGGCAGTGAAAAGGCCTTTGCCGCTGGCGCCGATATCGGCGCCATGAAGGACTGGACCTACATGGATGTTTTCAAAAGCGATTACATCACGCGCAACTGGGAGTCCCTGCGCCGGGTGAGAAAGCCGGTGATAGCCGCCGTTGCGGGTTATGCGCTGGGCGGGGGCTGCGAGCTGGCGATGATGTGCGATTTCATCATTGCCGCCGACTCGGCAAAATTCGGCCAGCCTGAAATCAAGCTTGGCATTATTCCGGGCGCGGGTGGCACGCAGCGCCTGCCGCGCGCCGTGTCCAAGGCCAAGGCGATGGATTTGTGCCTGACCGGCCGCATGATGGATGCCGCAGAGGCGGAGCGCGCAGGATTGGTGTCGCGCGTGGTGGCGGCCGACAAGCTGCTCGATGAGGCGATGGCCGCAGCGACACAGATCTGCGATTTTTCGCTGCCCTCGGTGATGATGGTCAAGGAGTTGGTCAACCGCGCCTACGAGGGCCCTCTCAATGAAGGCATGCTCTTCGAGCGCCGCATGTTCCACTCGCTGTTCGGCACGGAAGACCAGCGGGAGGGCATGTCCGCTTTTGTCGAAAAGCGCAAAGCCTCGTTCAAGCACAAGTAGGCTTTCGTACGGCGCGCCACGCCATGCTAAGGCGCAGGCTATAATGCGCCACGTTTTTTGGTGTCCGCATTGCATGGTGTGATGCGGGTGAAACGGGAAACAGGATCCGGAGCAGTACGCAACACGCAAGCTCCGGCAACCTGTGCTGCCCCCGCAACGGTAAGCAAGTGCGGGTGCGCTCCATGAGATCTTTTGCCGATCTCAGGCCACTGCGGCCCCAAGGCCGCGGGAAGGCGGGCGCATCAAGACTTGCCAGCCCGGAGACCGGCCAGAAAACCGATTGAAGCGGTCGCGGGAGGCGGCTGTCGGTTTGTGTGAACGTTCCCGGTTTGCCCTGCCCCGTCAGGTTTTTTGGCGGCATGATTCCGTGCGCGTTCCCACGCATCGATGGTGTTCTCCCTTTGCTTTAATCAAGCCTGGGCCTGCGGGGATGCTGGCCAGCACAGGGAGCATCACATGCAGCGCATCATTGTTGGTATCTCTTCGTTCGTTGTTGTCGCAGTCACGGCCATGTCGCCCTCAGCGGGCATGGGGCAGGAAAAACCCGCCGAAGCCGTGGTCGTCACCGCCGGCCGTATCGAGCAGCAGCTTGACGAGGTGATCCCGCACACCTCGGTCATCACGCAAAAGGAAATCCGCGAGTCCCAGGCCACCGACCTGATCCAATTGCTCAAGCGCGAGGCCGGGCTGGAGTTCGTGCAAAACGGCGGGATCGGCACCGCCGGTTCGGTGTTCATGCGCGGCGGCGGCAGCACTTCGTCGCTGATCCTTATTGACGGCATCAGGGTCGGATCGGCCACCAGCGGTGCCGCGCAGCTCGGACAGATAATGCTCGGCCAGATCGAGCGCGTCGAAATCGCGCGCGGCAACGTTTCTGCGCTCTATGGTGCCAATGCGGTGGGCGGTGTGATTCAGATTTTCACCAAGCGCGGCCTCGGCGCACCGCGCGGCGAGATGCAGTCTACGGTGGGCGAGCACGGCACGCGCGGCGTGTCCGGCGGCTATGGCGGCAAAATCGGCGACACCCGGTTCAGCCTGAACGTCGCGCAATTGGCCACCAACGGTTTCAGTGCGCGCGAGCCGAAAACCGCCCCGACGCGGATTAATCCGGATGCCGACGCTTATACCAACCTTTCATTTTCGGGGCAGGTTTCGCACATGATAGGCCAGGCACACGAGTTCGGATTGCGCGCCTACCAGAGCAGGGGGCGGGCGGGGTTTGACATTGCCTTCTCACCGGACACGCCCCAGACCGTGCACTTTACCGACACTGAGGTGGGCCAGTATTCCGCGTTTTCAAACAATCGCATCAACGACGTGTGGACGTCCAAGCTCAACCTGTCGCAGGCGAACGACAATGCGAGCAGCCGTACCGGCGGTGGCACGCCGACTCGGTTCGACACCTTGAGCACCCAGGCGCAATGGCAGAACGACCTGATGGTAGCCAAGGGCCATGTCGTCAGCGTGAGCCTGGATGACCAGCGCCAGCGCGTGGCCAGTACCACGGCCTATACGTACACGGGGCGGACCGTGGGCAGCGTTGGTCTCGGCTACCTCGGAAAGATCGGGGATCACCAGCTGCAACTGGCGTCACGCGAGGACAGGTATTCGGACTTTGGCAGTGCGAATACCTGGCTGGGCGGCTATGGCTACGACCTCGATTCAGACTGGAAGCTCACGGCGATGCGCTCCACTGCTTTTCGCGCGCCCAGTTTCAACGATAAGTTTTTTCCCGGATCGGTAAGCCTGGACGTCAAGCCAGAGACCACCCAGAGTAACGAACTCGGTGTGCAATACGCGGCGGGCGGGAACTTGTTGCGTGTGGTGCGCTTCAGCACGCAATACGTCAACCTGATTGAGTTTCCCGCGCCCTCGTTTATCGCGAGGAACGTCGGCAATGCGAGCGTCGAGGGAACCGAGGTCTCTTATACGGGGCAATATGCCAGCTGGGACTTGCGCGCCAGCCTGACCCTGCAAACGCCGATCAATGCGCTTACCGGGGTACAGCTCATACGACGCAGCCCGCAGTTTGGCAACGTCGTCGCCAATACGACACTTGGCGGCTGGAAGGTCGGCGGGGAGTATGCTTTCAGCGCTAAGCGGCTCGATACCGACCTGGCCGGTGCGCGCGTCGAACTGGACGCTTACCAGACGGTCAAGCTGACGGCCCGTCATGACTTTGGGAAGCAATGGTACGTGGCTGCAAAACTGGAAAACCTGTTCGATGCGCGGTATCAGAGCGCTTACGGCTTCAACCAAGCTTCGCGCGGGCTTTTCATGACCGTGGGCTGGAAGCAATAAGTAGACGATGAGCACGCGATGCGCCGCGCCCTGCTGATCTGGCTGCTGCTCACCGTCGCCGCGCTTGCAGCGCTGGCGCTGGCGCTCGCATCGGGCAGCAGCCGCATCGGTGCGGCCGATTTGTGGGGTGCACTGTTCGATCCCGGGCAAAGCATCGCGGCCGATGTGGTCGGCAAGCTGCGCCTGCCGCGCGCGCTGGCGGGTTTCGCCGCCGGTGGCTTGCTCGCGCTGGCCGGCGCGCTGATGCAGGTGTTGTTGCGCAATCCGCTGGCCGATCCCTACGTGCTTGGCCTGTCCGGCGGTGCGGCGGTGGGGGCCCTTGGCGCGATGCTCGCCGGGCTTGGTGCGGTGTTTGTAAATCTGGGCGCGGCCGCCGGTGCGCTGACGGCCATCGTGCTGGTGTTTGGTTTCGCGCGACGCGACTTCGCGCGCCAGCAACTTAGCGCTGCGCTCGACGCTTCGCCGCGGCTGCTGTTGACCGGCGTGATACTCGCATCGGGCTGGGGGGCGGTCATCGCGCTGATGCTTACGCTCGCGCCCGAGGCGCGGCTGCGCGGCATGCTGTTCTGGATGATGGGTGACCTCAATGGCATCGACATCTGGCTGCCGGCCATGCTCATGCTGGCTGCCGCCGTCGTGCTGGCGTTTGCCGCCGCGCGCGACCTCAATGTGATGCTGCGCGGCGAGGTGGTGGCGCATGCGCTCGGTGTGGACGTGACCCGGCTGCGCCGGCGCATTTACGTGCTGGCTTCTTTTTCGACGGCGCTTGCCGTTACGACCGCCGGCAGCATTGGTTTCATCGGCCTGGTGGTGCCCCACGCCCTGCGTCTTGTGTTCGGCAATGACCAGCGCATGCTGCTGCCGGCAAGTGCGCTGGCCGGGGGCACGCTGCTGCTGCTCGCGGACACCGCGGCGCGCACCGTGGTGGCGCCGATGCAGCTTCCGGTTGGCGTCATCATGGCGGTGATCGGCGTGCCCGCGTTTGTGTTTCTGCTGATGCGGCGGCCGGCGTGAGCACGCAATCTTTGATTGCATGCGAGTCCCTCGCGCTGGCGGTCGGTGCGGGCGCCGGCCGGCGTGACCTGGTTCGCGACCTGGCCTTCGCCGTGAGACCGGGAGAAGTGTGGTGTGTCCTGGGGCCCAATGGCGTGGGCAAGACCACGCTGCTGCACGCACTGGCCGGCCTGCGTGCGGTGCAAGCCGGCGGCGTGCGCCTTTGCGGCAGGCCGCTCGTCGATTGGCCGCTTGCAGAGACGGCGCGCCAGCGCGGCTTTTTGCCGCAGATCGTGCATGACGCCTTTGCCGCGAGCGTAATCGAAGTGGTGATGATGGGCCGCTATCCGCATCTTTCGCGCTGGCAATGGGAGGGCGAGGGTGATCGCGAGGCGGCGCTGGCGGCGCTCGCGGCGGTGGATTTGCACGGCATGGCGCAACGCGACGTGCTGACCCTGTCCGGCGGCGAGCGGCAGCGCGTCGCACTGGCCGCGTTGCTGGTGCAGGATGCGCCGCTGCTTATTCTTGACGAACCGCTGACGCATCTGGACCTGCGCCATCAGGTGCAGGTGCTGCGTCACCTGGCCGCGCTCGCGGAAAATCAGGGGAAGGGCGTGCTGATGTCACTGCACGACCTGAATCTCGCGGCGCGTTTTTGCAGTCACGCGCTGGTATTTTCGCCGACCGGCGTAATGCAGGGGCCGGTCGGGCGGGTGATGACAGAGCCGCTGTTGCAGGACGCGTTTGGCCATCGCATCGTGCGCGTCGCCGCGGGTGGCCAGACCTTGTTTGTGGCTGAATGATGCTTATGCTGAAAATGATGCGCCCGCTGCATCGACGATCTCGGGCCTGGGGTTCCATATTGTTGGCGGCATCGAGCATCGCGCTGGTCGGACCGTTACCATTGCCCTTGGCCGCAGCGGATGTAAATTTAAAAGAGCTCAGGGTCAATGTCATTGACGATAGCGGACGCAAGGTTTCGCTAAACCAGCCGGCACGACGCATCATCAGTCTCGCGCCGCACATCACCGAGCTGTTGTTTGCCGCCGGCGCAGGTGACCGGGTGGTCGGCGTCATTGACTACAGTAATTACCCGGAGGCCGCGAAAGGGATCACCAATATCGGCAGTCATGCCCTGCTGGATCTTGAGCGTATCGTCAGCTTGCAGCCCGACCTGATCGTCGTTTGGCGCGACGGTAACGCGCAGCGCCAGCTCGAAAAATTGCTGAGTCTGGGTATTCCGGTGTATTACAGCGAACCGCAGCGACTGGAGGACATTGCCCTATCCATCGAGAAACTCGGGCGTATCGCTGGCACCGGGGCGGCGGCGGCCGCCGCTGCGCGCGATTTTTCGGCGCGGCTTGCGCGCCTGCGCGTGCGCTACGCCGCGTTGCCCGCCGTGCCGGTGTTCTACCAGATATGGAACAAGCCGCTGATGACGGTGGGCGGCAACCACATTATCAGTGACGTGATCGCCTCCTGCGGCGGGCGCAATGTGTTCGCCGATCTGAAGCCGCTTGCGCCGGTGATTTCCGAGGAGGCGGTGATAGAGCGCGACCCCGAAGCGATCGCCGGCGCGTCCGTAGATCCGGCACGGGACAGTTTCGACATGTGGCGCAAGTGGCCGCGCCTGCTCGCGGCGGCGCGAGGCAATTTTTTTACGGGGCATCCGGATCTGATCAGCCGCCACACCCCGCGCATCCTCGAGGGCGCGCAGGCCATCTGCGAGCAGCTTGAGTTGGTGCGCGCCAGGCGCAAAGGCCGGCCGTGACACGGCGCAAACGGGGCGGGCACGGCTTGCACGGCGCGCTGATGGTCCAGGGCACCACTTCTGATGCGGGCAAGAGCACGCTGGTCGCCGGCCTGTGCCGTGTGCTGCACCGGCGGGGCGTGCGCGTCGCGCCCTTCAAGCCGCAAAACATGGCGCTCAACAGCGCGGTCAGTGGCGATGGCGGGGAAATCGGGCGCGCCCAGGCGCTGCAGGCGCAGGCGGCGGGCATTGCGCCGCACAGCGACATGAACCCGGTGTTGATCAAGCCCAGTTCGGACACCGGCGCGCAAATCATCATCCACGGCCGCGCGCGCGCCGACATGGACGCGCGCGCGTTTCACGCCTACAAGCCGCAGGCGATGGTCGCGGTGCTCGAATCCTGGCATCGCCTGTGCGCGCAGTACGAATGCGTGCTGGTAGAGGGCGCCGGCAGCCCGGCCGAGGTGAATCTGCGCGAGGGCGACATCGCCAACATGGGTTTTGCCGAGGCCGCCGATTGTCCGGTGGTGTTGATTGCCGACATCGATCGCGGCGGGGTGTTCGCGCATTTTGTCGGCACGCTGGCGTGCCTGTCGCCGTCGGAGCGGGCGCGTATCCGCGGTTTTGTCATCAACCGGTTTCGTGGTGACATCGGTCTGCTGCTGCCGGGCATCGAGTGGCTGGAGCGCGAAACGGGCAAGCCGGTGTTCGGCGTGCTGCCTTACTTGCAGGGCCTGCACCTGGATGCCGAGGATGGCATACAGACGGCACAGACCGAAGCGGCGGCGACCGGCGCGCAGCGGCGCCTCAAGGTCATCGTGCCGGTGCTGCCGCGCATCAGCAATCACACCGATTTCGACGTGCTGCGCGCCCACCCGCAGGTGGACCTGAATTTCATCGGCCCGGGCATGGCGATTCCCGATGCGGATCTCATCATCCTGCCCGGCAGTAAAAGCGTGCAGGCGGACCTTGACTGGCTGCTGCGGGAAGGCTGGGCGCCGCGCATACGCCGGCATCTTCGCTATGGTGGCAAGCTGATCGGTATTTGCGGCGGCTTGCAGATGTTGGGGATGCACCTGCATGATCCGCTTGGCATTGAGGGGCCGCCGGGCAGCCGTGATGGGCTGCAATTGCTCGAATTCGAGACGCGGCTCGCGCCGGAGAAAATGCTGCAGCAGGTCTGCGGGCGCTTGACGCTTGCCGGCGGTGCGAGCGTGCGCGGATACGAGATCCACATGGGGGTGAGCGAGGGCGCCGCGATGGCGCGGCCTGCGCTTGAAATGGGTGGACGCCTTGATGGCGCACTGTCTGCCGACGGGCAGATACTGGCCACTTACGTTCACGGCTTGTTTGACGCGCCGCAGGCCTGTGTGGCATTGCTTGCATGGGCGGGCCTTGTCGCTCCGGCCGCCATTGACTTCGCCGCGATGCGCGAAGCGAGTATCGACCGGCTTGCTGACACGGTTGAGCAATGCCTGCAAATTGACCGCATGTTCGGGAACCCCGGCTGATTTGACATTTGCGGCGTAGGGGGCGTTTTTTGCGGTTGGTGGCGTTGCGCAGGGCTGAAAACGCTGCTTTGGTCATTTTTTGAGGTTTTTTCGTCTCTGTGCCGCCGCTCTTGTGCGATGTTGGTGCCTCAGGGCTCAATTCTTGACCGTGATCAAGTGAGACTCCACCCTCTACGGCGTAAATTCTCAATACTTTCCAATAGTTCGCGCGAGCTGGCCGGGTTCTCCGGAGTTTTCCGCTAAAACGGCCTGGCGGAGGTGCTGCCACAAACAAGGCGGCACAGCCAAAATAAATGCAAGGAGTGGTTGCGGTCATGGGGTCTTCAGGCAATGTCGAAGTAAAGCAAATAAAATTTCGTCCGACGATGAGAGGTCGCGTGGCCGATCCGAAGGCGGTGGCCGAGGTGCGCGCGCTGATCGGCAAGGGCGAAGGGGCTCTGGCGCTTCGGCGTGACTTGTTGATCGAACACCTGCACCGTATCCAGGATGCCTACGGCCACCTGTCCGAGGGCCATCTGGCCGCGCTGGCGGCCGAACTGGCCATGGCGCAAAGCGAAGTCTACGAAGTGGCGACCTTTTACCATCACTTTGACGTCGTTAAAACGGGTGATGCCGTGCCGCCCGCGGTGACGGTGCGTGTGTGCGAGTCCCTGTCCTGCGAAATGGCCGGCGCAAAAGAACTACTGGCGCGCCTGCCTTCCATTCTTGGCAAGGGTGTGCGCGTGCTCGCCGCGCCGTGCATAGGCCGCTGCGAGAGCGCGCCGGCGGCGGTGGTCGGGCAGAACCCGGTGCTGCACGCGACCGCGGAAAAAATCAGCAAACTGGTGGCGGCGAAGTCGGTGCGCCACTTCCCCGAAAAATACATCACCTATCGCGATTACCGGCAGGCCGGCGGCTACGCGCTGCTGGCCGACTGTCTGGAGGGCAAGCACGACTACGAGGAGCTCACCGCGCGCATGGAGCACTCGGGGCTGCGCGGTCTGGGCGGGGCGGGCTTTCCGACCGGACGCAAATGGAAGTTGGTGCGCGCCGAAGCCGAGCCGCGCAACATGGCGGTCAACATCGACGAAGGCGAGCCGGGCACCTTCAAGGACCGCTGGTATCTTGAGCGCGACCCGCACCGCTTTTTGGAGGGCATGCTCATCGCCGCGTGGGCGGCGGGCATTGCCGAGGTCTGGATCTACCTGCGCGACGAATACGCCGGCTGTCGCGCCATCTTGGAGAAGGAACTGGCCGCACTGCAGGCCGACCCGCCGTGCGTGCTGCCGCCTATTCACCTGCGCCGCGGCGCGGGCGCCTATATCTGCGGCGAAGAGTCGGCGATGATCGAATCCATAGAGGGCAAGCGCGGCATGCCGCGGCTGCGTCCGCCGTATGTGGCGCAAGTGGGCGTGTTCGGGCGCCCGACGCTCGAGCACAACATGGAGACGGTGTACTGGGTGCGCGAGATACTGGAGAAGGGGCCCGAGTGGTTCGCGGGGCATGGTCGCAAGGGCAGGAAGGGGCTGCGCTCCTTCTCGGTATCGGGGCGGGTGAAAAAACCGGGCATGCATCTCGCTCCGGCCGGCATCACGGTCAAGGAACTCATTGCCGAATACTGCGGCGGCATGCTGCCGGGGCACGAGTTTTACGCCTACCTGCCGGGCGGGGCCTCGGGCGGTATCTTGCCGGCGGGTATGGGCGACATTCCGCTCGATTTTGACACGCTGCAGCCTTACGGCTGTTTTATCGGATCGGCGGCGGTGATGATCCTGTCGGACAAGGATACGGCGGTCGACGCGGCGAAAAACATGATGCATTTTTTTCGCGACGAATCCTGCGGGCAGTGCACGCCCTGCCGGGTGGGTACGGCCAAGGCGCTGACGCTGCTCGATGCACCGCGCTGGGACAAGGCGTTGTTGCAGGAGTTGTCGCAGGCGATGATGGACGCCTCGATTTGCGGCCTGGGCCAGGCGGCACCCAACCCGGTGTTGTCGGTGATCAAGCATTTTGCGCATGAAATCGAATGAGTGAAAAGTGGAAAGTGAATGAGTGAAGGAGTGAAGGGGTGAAACGCCAGAATGCCGGCATGGGAGGGTTCATCACTCCTTCACTCCTTCACGCTTTCACTGAATTTCACGCCTTCGCTGGTTTCTTGAGAGGTACAGAATGGACAGAATAGGTAAAGAGCAGCAGGCGACGATGCCGGTTGAGTTCAAGTTGAACGGACGAGATGTGGTCGGCCGTGCGGATGAGACGATCATTGAGACGGCAAAACAGTACGGTATCGAGATTCCGCACCTTTGTTACAAGGAGGGGATGCGGCCGGACGGGAACTGCCGTGCGTGCGTGGTGGAGATCAAGGGCGAGCGCGCGCTGGCGCCCGCGTGCTGCCGCTACCCGAAAGACGGCATGGAGGTGGCCACCGACAACGCGCGCGCGCTGAGCTCGCAAAAAATGGTGCTCGAGTTGCTGCTCTCGGATATGCCGGCCGAGCGCCACACGCGCGAGTCGGAACTCGATATGTGGGCGAAAAAACTGGATATGGGCCTGCCGCGTTTCAAGGCACGGGAGCAGGTGAAGCGGGACGTGTCGCACCCGGCCATCGCGGTCAATCTTGATTCGTGCATACAGTGCAACCGCTGCGTGCGCGCCTGCCGCGAAGAGCAGGTCAATGATGTTATCGGCTACGCCTTTCGTGGTGAGCATTCGAAGATCGTGTTCGACTTTGACGATCCGATGGGCGCCTCGAGCTGCGTTGCCTGCGGTGAGTGCGTGCAGGCCTGCCCCACCGGCGCGCTGATGCCCGCGCGCGAAGCGGGGCTGGTGGTGGCGGACAAGACGGTTGATTCGGTCTGCCCGTACTGCGGGGTGGGTTGCCAGTTGACCTACCACGTCAAGGACAACACCATCATCCAGGTGCAGGGTCGCGATGGCCCGGCCAATGACGGGCGGCTTTGCGTGAAGGGGCGTTACGGCTTTGACTACGCGCACCACCGCCAGCGCCTGAGCATGCCGCTGATCCGGAAACCGGGGGTGAAGAAGTCGGCCGACTTCGTCATGGATCCGGACAACTGGCAGGAGGTGTTTCGCGAGGCGAGCTGGGAGGAGGCGCTGGCGCTGGCGGCAGGGGGCTTTAAAAAAATCATCGACTCGGCGCCTGACGGACGTTATGCGCTGGCGGGCTTTGGCTCGGCCAAGGGCTCGAACGAAGAGGCGTATCTGTTCCAGAAGCTGATCCGCACCGGTTTTGGCACCAACAACGTGGACCACTGCACGCGGCTTTGCCACGCCTCGAGTGTGGCGGCGCTGATGGAGGGCATCAGCTCCGGCGCGGTCTCCAACCCGGTGCGCGACGTCGAGAACGCCGAGGTGATCTTCCTCATCGGGGCGAATCCGACCGTCAACCATCCGGTGGCGGCCACCTGGATCAAGAACGCGGTGAAGAAGGGCAGCAAACTGATCGTTGCCGACCCGCGGCGCACGGAACTCGCGCGCCACGCCGCGCACGTGCTGCAGTTCAAGGCGGACACCGACGTGGCGCTGCTCAACGCCATGCTTCACGTGGTGGTGGACGAGGGCTTGGCGGACCAGGCCTTCATCCGTGACAGGACTTCGGGCTACGAAGAGCTCGCCAAGAACGTGAAGAAATTCTCCCCCGAGTTGATGGCGCCGGTGTGCGGCATCCCGGCGGCGAAGATCCGCGAGGTGGCGCGCTTGTACGCCACTTCGAAGGCCTCGATCATTCTGTGGGGTATGGGCATCTCGCAACACGTGCATGGCACGGACAACGCGCGTTGCCTGATTGCGTTGGCGATGGTGACCGGGCAGATCGGCAAGCCCGGTTCGGGGCTGCACCCTTTGCGCGGGCAGAACAACGTGCAAGGGGCCTCGGACGCGGGGCTGATTCCGATGTTCTACCCCGACTACCAGCGGGTGGTGACCGACGAGGCACGCAAGCGCTTTGAAAAGCTGTGGGGTGCGAAGCTCGACCCCAAGCCGGGCCTGACGGTGGTGGAGGTGGTGAACGCCGCCTGCGAGGGCAAGATCCGCGGCATGTACATCATGGGTGAGAACCCGGCCTTGTCGGACCCGGACGCCAATCACGCGCGCGCCGGCCTCGCCTCGCTGGAGCACCTGGTGGTGCAGGATATCTTCCTCACCGAGACGGCCTACCTTGCCGACGTGATTCTGCCGGCCACGGCCTGGCCGGAAAAGGACGGCACGGTGACCAACACCGACCGGCTGGTGCAGCTGGGGCGCAAGGCAGTGGACGCCCCCGGCGAGGCCAAGCCCGACCTGTGGATCATCGTCGAGCTGGCCAAGCGGCTGGGTCTTGCGTGGACTTACACGCATCCGCGCGAGGTCTTCAACGAAATGCGCAAAGGCATGGATTCGATCGCCGGCATCACCTGGGAGCGCCTGGAGCGCGATTCGTCCGTCACCTACCCGTGCGAAAACGAGGGCGATCCGGGCACCTCGGTGATCTTCACCGAGAACTTCCCGACAGCGACCGGGCGCGCCAAGCTGGTGCCGGCGGACCTCATCATGGCGGCCGAGCAGCCCGACGAGGCGTATCCGATGGTGCTCATCACCGGGCGGCAACTGGAGCACTGGCACACCGGTTCGATGACACGGCGCGCGGGGGTGCTCGATGCGCTCGAGCCCGAACCGGTTGCCTCGATGAACTCGCTCGACATGATGCGCCTTGGAATAACGGCCGGGGCGGTGGTGACGGTGGCCTCGCGCCGGGGCAGCATTGCGCTCTACGCGCGTGCGGACGAGGGCACGCCGACAGGCGCGGTGTTCATCCCCTTCTGTTACTACGAGGCCTCGGCGAACAAGCTGACCAATTCGGCGCTCGACCCCTTTGGCAAGATTCCCGAGTTCAAGTATTGCGCGGTGAAAGTGAGCAAGGGCGGCGCGACGCCGGTGCACGCGAGTTACGGTGGCGGGCAGATCCTGGGTGCCGGGGCGCAGGAGGCCAAGGCCTAGCCCGGCCGCATCACGGCAAGGATGGCGGAAAAAGTGACAAAAACGTCACATGAATTGACATGAAGCCTGCGCCAGTCTTTGGTTTCATTAAATAAAAGTAATGAATTCGCCTCGTCCTGATTGTTCCGGGGCGGCGAATCAAGTCATTAACCAGAGGAGACAGCAACATGCCAAGTGATATCGAAATCGCCCAAGCGGGCAAGATGGTGCGCATTGCCAAGCTGGCCCAGGAGAAACTTGGCATCGGCGAGGAGCACTTGGAGCCCTACGGCCATTACAAGGCCAAGGTGTCCCTGCCCTACCTTGACAGCTTGAAGGGCAAGAAGAACGGCAAGCTTATCCTGGTGACGGCGATCAGCCCGACGCCGGCGGGCGAGGGCAAGACGACAACGACCGTCGGTCTGGGCGATGCGCTCAATCACATAGGCAAGAAGGCGATGATCTGCCTGAGGGAGCCCTCGCTCGGCCCGGTGTTTGGCATGAAGGGCGGCGCGGCCGGCGGCGGTTACGCGCAGGTGGTGCCCATGGAGGACATCAACCTGCACTTCACCGGCGATTTTTCGGCCATTGCGCTTGCCAACAACCTGCTCGCCGCACTGCTCGATAACCACATCCACCACGGCAACGAACTGGGCATAGACGTGCGTCGCATCCAGTGGAAGCGCGTGGTGGACATGAACGACCGCGCGCTGCGCCAGATCGTGGCCTCACTGGGCGGGCCCGGCAACGGCTATCCGCGTGAGGACGGCTTTGACATCGTGGTGGCCTCGGAAGTGATGGCGATTTTCTGCCTTGCCACCTCGCTCGAGGATATGAAAAAACGCCTCGGCAATATCGTCGTCGCTTACACGCGCGACCAGAAGCCGGTCTATGCGCGTGACCTTAACGCCCACGGCGCCATGACCGTGTTGCTCAAGGACGCCCTCGCGCCCAACCTGGTGCAGACCCTGGAGAATAATCCGGCCTTCGTCCACGGCGGACCCTTCGCCAACATTGCCCACGGTTGTAACACCGTCATCGCCACGCAGGCTGCGTTGAAGCTGGCCGACTACGTTGTCACCGAAGCGGGCTTTGGCGCCGACCTGGGGGCCGAGAAGTTCATCGACATCAAGTGCCGCAAATCGGGCCTGGCGCCCTCGGCGGCGGTCATCGTCGCCACGGTGCGTGCGATGAAGTACCACGGCGGCGCCGACCTGAAGACCATCACCACGGAAAACCTCGTCGCCCTCGACAAGGGTATCGTCAACCTCGAGCGTCACGTCGAGAATGTCACCAAGGTGTATGGCATTCCCTGCGTCGTGTCGATCAATAAGTTCACCAGCGACACCGCGGCCGAAGTCGAGATGCTCAAATCGCGCATGGCCAAGCTGGGTGTCAAGGTGGTGCTGGCGACGCACTGGGGCGACGGCGGCAAGGGGGCGGCGGAGCTGGCGCACATGGTGGTCGAGCTGTGCGAGAAGCCCTCGCAGATGACTTTTGTCTACGACGAGCAGGACACGTTGTGGGACAAGATTGGCAAGATTGCCAAGAAGGTCTATCGCGCGAGCGAAGTGACGGCGGACGCCAAGGTGCGCGGCCAGATCAAGAAACTGCAGGAGGACGGCTACGGTCACTACCCGGTGTGCGTGGCCAAGACGCAGTATTCGTTCTCGACCGACGCGCAGTTGCGCGGCGCGCCGGAGAATCACGCCATCAACGTGCGCGAGGTGCGGCTTGCCGCGGGCGCGGAGTTCGTGGTGATGGTCTGCGGCGATATCATGACCATGCCCGGCCTGCCTAAGGTGCCCTCGGCCAACAAGATAGACCTCGTTGACGGCAAGGTGGTGGGCTTGTTCTGATGCCGTGATCCGCGGCAGCGCGACCGTTGACGCTGGCCGCAACAGAGCAAAGACGACAAAGGGGCCTGTGGCCCCTGTGTCATTTTCGGCGCTTGCTGCCGGCAATGGGGCTTGTCCGGGGGGCAAGTGCAAGCGGGGGGTTCCTCTTTCGCGGTTAAACTCGGGCGATGCATCCACCGGCCACGCACGATCACCCCAGGCGTCGCGACGGGCTGACCCTTAGCGTTTTGGCGGCGGTGCAGTTCGGCATGGTGCTCGATTTCATGCTGATGATGCCGCTGGGGCCGCAGTTCATGCGGCTTTTCCAGATCACGCCGACGCAATTTGGCTTTCTTGTTTCGATCTACACGGTGTGCGGCAGCCTGGCCGGATTGTTCGCTGCGTTTGTGGTCGATCGCTTTGATCGCAAGCGCACACTGACGCTGCTGCTCGGTTGCTTTGCTGTGACCGCACTGTTTTGCGCCAATGCTGAAACCTACACCGGCCTGCTGCTTGCGCGCGCCGTGGCCGGCGCTTTTGGCGGCGTGCTGTCATCGACGGTGCTGGCCATTGTCAGTGATGTCATTCCAGAGGGGCGGCGCGGCAAGGCGCTAGGGGTCGTGATGTCGGCATTTTCACTGGCCTCGGTGTTCGGGCTGCCGATCAGTCTTTATCTGGCCGGTCACTTTGGCTGGCACATGCCCTTTTATGTCATTTCCGGGCTGATGGGCGTGATGCTGGCCCTGGCGATATGGGTGTTGCCGCCGGTTCGCGGCCACATCGAAGGGGCGCGCGGCCGGCGTCCGCTGGAGCAGTTGCGCCTGGTGTTCGGCAACCGCAACCATCTGCTCGCCTATGCGTTTGCCTCGGTGATGATGTTCGCCGGCTTTATCGTCATTCCTTTCGTCAGCCCCTACATGGTCTCCAATGTCGGCGTGAAGGAGGATGAACTGGCCATTTTGTATTTCGTCGGCGGCATCGTGACGCTGTTCGTGCAGCGCGCGGCCGGACGCCTGTCCGACCTGCACGGCAAACGCCGTGTGTTCATCGTTTTCAGTTGTATTTCAATCGTGCC
The DNA here is from genome assembly GCA_945906975.1 of Bordetella parapertussis. Next base: position 23,424 of record CAMDRY010000004.1, read on the forward strand.
GCTGTTGCTCACCACCCACCTGCCGGCACTGCCGCTTTGGGGCGCGCTGATTGCCTCGACCCTTTTCATGTCGGTCGTGCCCAGCCGTTTCGTGCCTGCCATGGCCATCATCACCGCCGCCGCCGACCCGCGCATGCGTGGCAGTTTCATGAGCTTTTACAGCGCCATCCAGCAGATGAGCTCGGGGCTGGCGGTGTTTCTGGGAAGTCTGATCATTGGCCGCACAAGCGGTGGCGAGATCACGCATTACGGTACGCTGGGCTGGATTGCCGTGGTATTCACCTTTGTCGCGATGGCACTGGCCGGGCTAATTCGCACGCACGGCCACAGCAAGCCGGGGGCTTGATGCGGGACGCTGCTTAGGCGGGGGAAGCGAAAAGCGGCATAATGAAACGGGCGAAAGGCCCTGAATGGGTCCTGAATGGCGCAGGGCGGCGCGGCAGAAGCCGAGGTGTGGTGTGCCGGGAAAAGGGGGGGCTTGTGGAAAAAATATGGCTCAAATCGTATCCGCCGGGCGTGCCGGCCGAGATTGATTTCCGGCAGTTCAGGTCAATCGGCGACCTGTTCGAAAAGAGCTGCGCGAAGTTCCGGGACAGGCCCGCTTACAGCAACATGGGCAAGACGATCAACTTTGGCGAGCTTGAACATTTCGCCGCCGCTTTCGGCGCCTGGGTGCAATCGTGCGGCCTGGCGCGTGGTGCGCGCATCGCCCTGATGATGCCAAACTGCCTGCAGTATCCGGTGTGCGTATTCGGCGCGTTGCGGGCCGGCTATGTCGTGGTCAACGTCAATCCGCTTTATACGCCGCGCGAACTCGAGCATCAGCTCAAGGACTCGGGCGCTGAAGCCATTGTGGTACTCGAGAATTTTGCCCATGTATTGGAACAGGTCGTCGCGCGCACCGCCGTGAAGCAGGTGGTACTGGCTTCGCTTGGCGACATGCTTGGCGTCAAGGGCTTGCTGGTCAATTTTGTGCTGCGCCATGTGAAAAAAATGGTGCAACGCTTTCACCTGGCGGGCGCCGTGCGCTTCAATGATGTGATCGCGCAAGGTCGGCGCCTCGACCTGAAAAAAGTCGATGTCGACCCGGAGGACGTGGCGTTTTTGCAGTACACCGGAGGCACCACAGGCGTGTCCAAGGGCGCCACCCTGGTGCATCGCAACCTGCTCGCCAACCTGGAGCAGAGCACCGCTTGGATCCGCCCGTTCTTTTCCGAGAGCAAGCCGCAGGTGATCATCACCGCGCTGCCGCTTTATCATATCTTTTCGCTGACCGCCAATTGCCTGAAAATGATGCGCATCGGCGGTTGCAACGTGCTCATCACCAACCCGCGCGACATACCGGCTTTTATCAAGGAATTGGCAAAGCACAAGTTCACCATGTTCACCGGCGTGAACACCCTGTTCAACGCGCTGCTCAACCACCCTGATTTTGCAAAGTTGGATTTTTCCAGCCTGAAGCTCGCCATCGGTGGCGGGATGGCGGTGCAAAAGGTCGTTGCCGAGCGCTGGCAGCAGGTCACCGGCAGCACCCTGGTGGAGGCCTATGGTCTGTCGGAAACCTCCCCGGCAGCGACTATCAATCCGATCGACTTGAAGGAATACAACGGTGCGATCGGCCTGCCGCTGCCCTCGACCATGATCAGCATTCGCGATGATGCGGGGCGCGAGTTGCCTGTCGGTGACGCCGGTGAGATATGCATCGCCGGGCCGCAGGTCATGACCGGCTACTGGAACAGCCCGGCGGAAACAGCGCGGGCCATGACCGCTGATGGCGCTTTTCGCAGCGGCGATATCGGCATCATGGATGATCATGGCTTTGTACGCATCGTTGACCGCAAGAAGGACATGATCCTGGTGTCCGGTTTCAATGTTTACCCGAACGAGATCGAGGGGGTCGTCGCGATGCATCCGGGCGTGCTCGAATGCGCTGTTGTGGGTGTGCCTGACGAGCACTCGGGCGAGGCGGTAAAGTTGTTTGTGGTTAAAAAAGATCCCGCGCTCGACGAGGCCGAGGTGATGCGCCATTGCCGGGACAATCTAACCGGCTACAAGCGGCCGAAGCAGGTGGTTTTTCGCGACGAATTGCCCAAGACCAACGTTGGAAAAATCCTGCGGCGCATGTTGCGGGAGGAAAAGGCGGCCTAATCCTTGCCATCTGGCGCGTTGCCGTCCGGCCGACGCCTGATGCGACAGGGTTAAAGATCCTACACTGCGTCCCTGGTATGAAATGGTCGCGCACCATGAGGTCGCGTACCATTAGCCCAGAGTCCAGCATCACCGGACTATCACCCATCAATCCCCAATCAATCACGATGCTACGGTCGCACAGCCGCTTTATGCGGCTGTTTTTTTGTGTCCTTGGCGTGCGCATTTTCGATGTTTTCCCAACTCTTCGCTGATCTTCGCTGATGCAAAAAAATAGGCTCCCAGGTGTACTACTGATACTCATTGCGGTGCTGGCCTGGGGCGGCCAGGCGCCGGTGAGCAAACTCGCGCTCGATCATGTGGACGCTTACTTCCTTGCGCTGGCGCGCTGCGTGTTGGCATTGCCGGTGTTTGTTGTGCTGCTGGCCTGGCGCGAGGGGATTGGCGCGTTCTCCTATGAGCGCGGCCTGCCTGCCGCAAGCCTCTACGGCTTCCTCGGTTTTACCGGCTTTGGCCTGTTATTTTTCATCGGCGTGACGCACAGCCTGCCCGAGCATGCGGTCATCATTCTCTCATTGCAGCCTGCGCTGGCGGCGCTCTGGCAGTGGATAGTGCAGCGGCGCCGGCCACCGGCGTTCACGCTTGCCTGCATCGCGCTATGCGTGGCCGGTTTGATGCTGGTGGTAACTAAAGGCGATGTCGCGGCCACCCAGGATGGCGGCACCTGGTTTGGCGACGTGCTGCTGCTTGGCGCAGCGCTTTGCTGGATGGGCTACACGGCGGGTGTGGCGCGCTTTGCCCACTGGTCTGCGCTGCGCTACACCACCTTGTCCGCCTTGCCGGCGGCCGCTGTGCTGGTGGTGGTGACGGCGCTGGCTTGGCTGGCCGGTGAGACCCGTATTCCCGGAGTGGCCGCGGTGTCGGCAGTGGCGCCGCATCTGGCTTTTCTTGTCATCGTTACCGCCTTGGTGGCGGGGCTGGCCTGGAATGCGGGGGTGCGACAAATCGGGGCCCTGAACGCCTTGCTTTTGGGCAATCTTGTGCCGGTGGTCACCTTTGCTGTTTGCATTGCCCAGGGCCACCATTTTTTACCCGTGGAGTTCATCGGCGCCGGGCTCGTTGTTTTTTCGCTCGCGGCAAATAATATCTATATACGTCAATATGTTAAGGATTGACGGACGGCAGTCTGGTCCAATACGTCTAATCCCGCGAAGAAGCGTAAATCCATCTATGACGCAGTGCAGCAAAACGGTGAATCTGGTATAAAGGAATCTCTTAGTCTGTATTGGTGAGGCACGAATGCTCTACGCAATCCATGAGATGCAACACGCGATGCTGGCCCCCTGGGTCAACCTCGCCGAAGCCAGCATGCGCCTTTATACCAATCCCTTAAGCCCGTTTTCCTATTTTCCGGTTTCACCGCGCATGGCCGCCGGCAGTGAACTGATGCTGCGCCTGACGCAACGCTATCAAAAGCCGCTGTGGCAAATCGAGGACGCGCTGGTTGGCGGCAAGACGGTGGCGGTAAGTGCCATCCCGGTGCTGGAAAAGCCGTTCTGCCATTTGATTCATTTTCAACGCGCCCTCAAGACCAGGCGCCAGGATCCGAAGATACTGCTCGTGGCGCCGCTGTCGGGGCATCACGCGACCTTGTTGCGCGACACCGTACGCACCATGCTGCCTGACTTCGACGTCTATGTGACCGACTGGGTTGATGCGCGCATGGTGCCGCTTACCGAAGGCGCCTTTCACCTGGATGACTACGTCGATTATGTGCGCGAATTCGTCGGCTTTATCGGCGAGGGTGTACACGTGATTTCGGTATGCCAGCCCACCGTGCCGGTGCTCGCCGCCGTTTCCCTGATCGCACAGCGTGACGAACCGGTCAAGCCACGCACCATGACCATGATGGGCGGCCCCATCGACGCGCGCAAAAGTCCGACTGCGGTCAATAATCTGGCGACCGAAAAGCCGCTTTCCTGGTTCAAGCGCAGCGTGATCCACCGGGTTCCACTCAAATATCCGGGTTACATGCGGCAGGTTTATCCGGGTTTTTTGCAACACACCGGTTTTGTTGCGATGAACCCCTCTCGCCATGCCGAGGCGCACCGGGATTTCTACAACCATCTGGTGCAGGGTGATGGCGAATCGGCCGACGCGCATCGCAAGTTCTACGACGAGTACAACGCCGTGCTCGACATGCCGGCCGAGTATTACATCGACACGATCAAAACGGTGTTCCAAGATTTCGCCCTGCCCAGGGGGTGCCTGTTTGTGCGCGAGGAGTTGGTGCGGCCGGCGGCTATCACCAAGACTGCCTTGCTCACCATCGAGGGCGAGTTCGACGACATTTCGGGCAACGGCCAGACGGCTGCGGCGCACGATCTTTGCACCAAAATACCGGCCAAGATGAAGGATCACTTCATGGTGCCCAAGGTCGGGCATTACGGCATATTCAGCGGCAGGCGCTGGCGTGAAGTGATTTATCCGCACATTCGGGGATTCATCCAAAAGCACGACTGAGGGTTTCCGTATTGATGCAATCCACGCCGCCAAGCCGCAATGCCTGGCGGCGTTTTGTTGGTGAGGGCCACCCTGTGCCTGGTTCCCGGCGACCTCCGGCACGAAGCGTTAAACTCGCCATGGCTGATTTTTGAAAAATAAAAAAATGGATACGCAATGACCAATAGCAAAGCGGAGGGTGCCGCGGAGATGCGCGTCGCGATCGCCGGGCTGGGGGCGATTGGCAAGGCGCTGGCGCTCAAGCTCGATAGCGGCGGCATCCCGGGCTTTGTGCTTACGGCGGTTTCGGCAAAAAACATCGACAAGGCGGCTGAATTTGTGCGCGGGTTCGCGCCGGCGGTGGCCGTGGTCGGATTGGGCGAGCTGGGCAAGCATGCCGACATCGTGATCGAATGCGCCCCGGCAGAGCTGTTGCCGCAGATCGCAGAACCCTTGCTGCGCGCCCAAAAGAAACTCATCGTGCTGTCGGTGGGTGCGTTGCTGAGCAACGACTACCTGGTGCAACTGGCCGCCGACACGGGTGGCACCATTATTGTGCCCACCGGCGCGTTGATCGGACTGGATGCGGTGATCGCCGCCGCTGAAGGCACGATTCATTCGGTGCGCATGGTCACGCGCAAGCCCCCCAAGGGTCTTGCCGGCGCACCCTACCTGCTTGAACACAATATCGATATCAGCGATCTCAAGGCGCCCCTCAAGGTATTCACGGGTAATGCCCGCGAGGCCGCCAGGGGTTTTCCCGCCAACCTCAATGTCGTGGTGGCACTCGCGCTTGCCGGCATAGGCCCGGAAAAGACCGTGCTGGAAATATGGGCCGACCCGTCGCTTACGCGCAACGTGCACCGTATCGAGGTGGATTCTGATTCCGCCCTGATGAGCATGACGATCGAAAACATTCCCTCGGAAAACCCCAAGACGGGGAAAATAACCGCGCGTAGTGTGATCGCGCTGTTACGCAAGATGACGGCGCCGCTCAGGGTGGGAACCTAAGCGGCGCGGCTTGAACAAGACATTCACCGTCCCATCCCGGAGATCGATTTCATGCCGCTGAACACGCAGCAAAAAGAACAAATCCGCCGGCGTTACCTGCAGGTGGACACCGCCAACGTGGCCGACGTGCTCGACAGCATGGGTTTGCTCAACCAGGGCTTGTCACCGCAGTTCTCGCCCTACCCGGTGACGGCCGGGCGTATCGCCGGCTGGGCTTACACGATTCGCGGGCAGATGACGCCCTACGCCATGGGCGGTGACGCCGACAAGATGCAAGCCTGCCAGGGCCTGTCGCAGGGCGAGATCAGCGTGTGGAGCGGTGATGGCGAGGGCATCTGTTATTTCGGCGAATTGATCGCCATTGGCATGAAGGAGCGCGGTTGTACCGGAGCACTGGTCGATGGCGGCATTCGTGATATTCGCTGGCTTGGGGAGCTGGACTTCCCGGTGTTCGCCACATACCGCACGCCGGTGCAGTCGATAGGGCGCTGGAAGGTGACCGGCAGCCAGATGCCGGTGTTCATGCGCGGTGCTGCCGCCGGCCTGGTGGAGGTAAAGCCCGGTGATTTCATCCTGGGCGACGAGGACGGCGTGATCGTCATTCCCGCGGGCATCGCCGAGCCAGTGCTGCTTGAGGTTGAGCGCCTGACGGAAATCGAAAAAAACATCCGCAGCGAACTGAAGAACGGCCTGAGCTTGGCCGAGGCGCTAAAGAAATTCGGCCACGTCTGACCGTACCCGTGCCCCTGCGCGGGTCTATGGGCACGCAGTGAATTTTTTCATTTTTATCGGGGGCATAGTGAAACACCGCACCGTTATGATCACATCCTTGTTTGCAGGAGCACTGTTTTTTTCGGCGATATTGACGGCTCCGGTCCAGGCGCAGCAGGCCTGGCCATCGCGTCCGGTGCGCATCATCGTGCCCTTTCCCGGCGGCGGCAGCACCATGGATACGGTGATGCGCCTGGTCGCGCCCGAGTTGTCGAAGATACTCGGCGTGCAGGTGGTGATCGACAATAAGCCGGGCGCCGGCACGGTGATTGGTGTCGACGCCGCCGCCAAGTCCACCGACGGTCACACCTTTGTTGGTGTTGCCAACAGCTTCACCGTAAACCAGACGCTGGTGAGGGAGCTGCCCTACAACATGGCGAAGGAATTGCAGCCGGTGGTGTTGGTTGCGCGCACGCCCAACGTGCTCGCGGCGCGCGCCGGCCTGGCGCCCAACACCTTGGCGGAGTTTGTCGCCTTCGCGAAAAAAAATCCGGGCAAGCTGTCTTACGCCTCGTTTGGTAACGGCACCACGGCGCATTTCGCCGGTGAGATGTTCAAGATGATGGGCGGCATCGACATGGCGCACATTCCCTATAAGGGGCAGGGCCCGGCGCTGACCGACCTGCTGGCGGGCAACGTCGACATCATGTTCGGTAACCTGCCCGACTTTATCGCCCACATCAAGGCGGGCAAACTCAAGGCCTATGGCACGACTTATCTTGCGCGCGCGGGACAGGCACCCGAGATGCCGACCATCGCCGAGCAGGGCTACCCCGGGTTCGAGACCGACTCCTGGTACGGGCTGCTGGCGCCCGCGGGCGTGCCCAAGGACGTTGTCGACAGGCTTAACGCCGCGGTCAACCGTGTGCTGAGTGAAACGGCCGTCGGCGCCATGCTGAACGAACGCGGTCTTGAGGTTCTGGGCGGGGGCAGCGGCAGGTTCGGCCAGCACCTGCAGGTCGAAATCGCCAAGTACGCGCGCATCGTCAAGGATGCCAATATGCGCGTCGACTGAAGCCTTGTTGTCAGGCTTGCGCGGTTTGAGATATGAAAAAAAGGGCGCTTTGGCGCCCTTTTTGTTGAAGTGTTACCGGATTGAAGCGTTGCCGGATCAGGCCGGTTTGGCCGCCGCTTCCGGCGTCGCCGCGCGCACGATGGTTTTGTCCTTGATCGGCAGTGCCGCGACGGCTGCA